>DATHPL010000433.1:0-9979 GCA_035483915.1 Bradyrhizobium sp. | reverse complement strand
CAGATCAAGGCGCAGATCGAGGAAACCACGTCTGACTATGATCGGGAAAAACTCCAGGAGCGTCTGGCCAAGCTCGCCGGCGGCGTCGCGGTGATCCGCGTCGGCGGCGCGACCGAGGTCGAGGTCAAGGAGCGCAAGGATCGCGTGGATGACGCGATGCATGCGACCCGCGCGGCTGTGGAAGAAGGCATCCTGCCGGGCGGCGGCGTCGCGCTGCTGCGTGCTTCCGAAGCGCTCAAGGGCATCCGCACCAAGAACGACGACCAGAAGACCGGCGTCGAGATCGTGCGCAAGGCTCTCTCCTGGCCGGCTCGCCAGATCGCCATCAACGCGGGCGAGGACGGCTCGGTGATCGTCGGCAAGATCCTCGAAAAGGATCAGTATGCCTTCGGCTTCGACAGCCAGACCGGCGAATACGGCAACCTGGTCACCAAGGGCATCATCGACCCGACCAAGGTGGTCCGCGCCGCGATCCAGAACGCTGCCTCCGTAGCCGCGCTCCTGATCACGACCGAAGCCATGGTCGCCGAAGTGCCGAAGAAGAACGCTGGCGGCCCCGCAATGCCTCCGGGCGGCGGCATGGGCGGCATGGACTTCTGATCCATTCGCATCAGCGATCTACAAAATGCAAAACCCCGGCAGCGATGCCGGGGTTTTTGTTTGAAGGGCCGTCTCATCTCAACGTCCCGCCGTGAGTTCGTCGATGCGAGACAGAAACGTCTTCAGGACCTGAGACGTGTTGGCTTTGTGATAGCCGATGGCGACGTCGATCGTCGGAAAATCGCCCTTCAGCGGCCGGCTGACCACCGACCACGGCAGGAAATGCCGTGCCGAGGCCGGCAACAGCGCCACGCCGCGCGTGGAGGCGACGAGCGAAATCGCCATCGCGTAGTTGTCGATCTCGAACGATGGCGTGATCTCGAGCTTTCGCCGTTTGAGATAGTCAGCAATGACGCCGCGCAGCACGCGCGGCACCTTCGATATGCCGATAAAGGTCTCGCCGACAAAATCCCGGACGTCGACGCTCTTGCGGTCGGCCAGCTTGTGGTCGCTGGGCAAGATCGCAACCAGTGGCTCCTTCGCGATCACTTTGAACGCAATGTCGGGATTTTGCTCGGCGCGCAGAAAAGCAATGTCGAGTTTGCCCTGCACCAGCTCGCTGGCAAGTGCCGCCGAATGGTCGCTCGAAACCCTGATCTCGATCTTGGCGAGTTCGCCGCGCAAGAGACCTGTCGCGCGCGGAAGCCAGTCGACTTCCTGACCGGTGGTAAAGCCGACCGCGAACACCTGCTTGGCTGGTTGCGTGGCGCGGCGCGCCGCTTCTGCCGCGGCCTCGGCCTGCGTGAGCGCGAGCCGCGCATGATCGAGAAAGGCGCGGCCGCCGGCGGTCAGTTCGACGCCGTGCACGCTGCGGGTCAATAAGGGCACACCGACCTCGTATTCGAGGTCCCTGATTTGCCGGCTCAGCGAAGGCTGCGCCGTATGCAGGCGCTTCTCGGCCGCCACCGTGAGGCTGCCCTCTTCGGCGACCGCGACGAAATAGCGAAGATGGCGAAGCTCCATTTCATACCTCCTGGGTATGGAAGCGAACTTACAAAGTCTTTTTCAAAAGCACCAGAGGGCCACAAATAAGCATCTGACAGCGGCACCGTACTTGCCCGGCATACCCGACCGGTAGGGTTCGGGGCGAGGCCCAAGCCAAAGGACAATTGCCATGACCGCTCCCGTCATCCTCATCAC
The DNA here is from genome assembly GCA_035483915.1 of Bradyrhizobium sp. Taxonomy (GTDB): domain Bacteria; phylum Pseudomonadota; class Alphaproteobacteria; order Rhizobiales; family Xanthobacteraceae; genus Bradyrhizobium. Next base: position 8,239 of record DATHPL010000433.1, on the reverse strand, counting down.
CGGCGCTCTCACGGGCATCGGCCGCGCCACCGCTTTGGCCTTCGGACGCGAAGGCGCCACCGTCGTCGTGTCCGGCCGCCGCCAGGCCGAAGGCGAGGCGCTGGAGGCCGAACTGCGCGGTCTCGGCGCCGAGGCAGCATTCATCGCGGCCGACGTACGCCACGAGGACGATGTCCGGCGCCTGGTCGATCAGACCATCGCCCGCTTCGGTCGCCTCGATGTTGCCGTCAACAACGCCGGCACCGAAGGTCAGCCCGGCCCGCTCACCGCGCAGACGCCGGAGAGTTATGCGGCGATGTTCGATACCAACGTGCTCGGCACGCTGCTCAGCCTCAAGCATGAACTGCGGGTGATGCAGCCGCAGGGCGCGGGCAGCGTCGTCAATATCTCCTCGACCATGGGCGAGCGCGGCGCAGCCAATCTCGCGCTTTACGTCGCCAGCAAGCACGCGGTCGAAGGCCTGACCAAGTCGGCCGCGTTGGAGGCCGCCGCGTTCGGGGTCCGCGTCAACGCGATCGCGCCGGGCCCGACCGATACCGCCATGCTCGACCGGCTGACCGGCACGCCGGACAAGAAGGCCGCGTTCTACGCCGCCGTGCCGCTGAAACGCGGCGCCAGGCCCGAAGAGATCGCCGACGCCGTGACGTTCCTCGGCTCGCCGAAGGCATCCTTCATCACCGGCCAGATCATCCGGGTCAACGGCGGCAAGACCGCAAGCTGACCTCGCCTCCCCTCAACCTTTCATTTCCAACCATCTGGAGTTTCGCCATGACCAGCCTCAAAGGAAAGACAGCTCTCATCACCGGCGCTTCGCGCGGCATCGGCCGGGCCAGCGCGCTGGCCCTCGCCAAACTCGGCGCGCAGGTGCTTATCCACTACGGCAGCGCTGCGAAGGAAGCCGAAGACGTCGTCGCCGAAATCCGTAAAACCGGCGGCAAGGCCGATGCGATCGCGGCCGATCTCGCGGCAGCCGACGGCCCCCACAAACTGGCGCGGCAAGTTCGCTCCATCGTCGGCGACCGGCTCGACATTCTCGTTGCCAACGCCGGCGTGGCCAAATCGGCTTCCATCGAAGAGACGACGGTTGAGGATTTCGACCGGTTGTTTGCGGTCAATGTCCGCGCGCCGTTCTTCCTGGTGCAGCAACTGCTGCCGATCATGCATGAGGGCAGCAGCATGGTGCTGCTCTCCTCGCTCGCCGCACATGCCGTGGTCGGCTCGCTGCCGGCTTACGCTGCGACCAAGGGCGCGATCGACACGCTGGTAAAGCATTTTGCGTCCGTCCTCGGCGCGCGTGGCATCCGCGTCAACGCGGTGGCGCCCGGCGTGGTCGCAACCGACATGTCGTCCTTCACCAAGACCAGCGAAGGACGCGATTACGCGCTGGGACTACAGACCTTGAAGCGGATCGCGCAGGCCGACGACATCGGCGATGCGGTCGCCTTCCTCGCCTCGTCAGAGGCGCGCTGGATCACCGGCGACACGATTCACGTCGATGGCGGCTCGAAGCTGTGAACCGCCGGAAATTTTTTCGAAAACAATTGGAGATTCCCCATGTCAAAGAAACTTGAAGGCAAGACCGCATTCGTAACCGGAGCCTCGCGCGGGATCGGTGCGGCGATCGCAAAACGTCTCGCGGCCGACGGCGCGCGGGTCGCCATCACCTATTCGAGGGGTGCGGACGCGGCCGCAGCGGTCGTCAAGATCATCAAAGACGCCGGAGGACAGGCGATTGCGGTCCAGGCGGACGCGACCGACGCCGCGGCGGTACAATCCGCGATCGACAAGACGGTGGGCTCTTTCGGCAAACTCGATGTGCTCGTGAACAATGCGGGCACGGCAATCCCGAAGGCATTCGAAGAAAGCACGCTGGAAGAATTCGACCGCGTCATCGACCTCAACCTGCGCGGTGTATTAATCGCAACCCATGCCGCGCTGAAGCACATCAACAAGGGGGGCCGCATCATCAACATAGGCTCTTGCGTCGGCGAGCGCATGATGACCCCGGGGCTCGTCGCCTACTCCGCAACCAAGGGGGCCATCCGGATGTTTACGCAAGGACTGGCCCGGGAGGTAGGAGACCGCGGCATCACCGTCAACAACATCCAGCCGGGCCCGATCGACACAGAACTCAACCCAGCTTCGGGCGATTGGGCTGAACCCCAAACGGCGAATACCGCGCTCAAACGCTACGGAACCGTGGACGACATCGCGGCAATGGTGGCCTTCGTTGCGGGTCCGGAAGCATCCTATATCACGGGCGCCAGTCTGACCGTCGACGGCGGCACCAACGCCTGAACTTCGCCGTGAGAAGCAGAAGCCGCGGCAGCGATGCCGGGGTTTCTGCTTGCAGCAAGTAGCAAAGCGGTCCGGTCGTATGGGTTTCACAGTGAAACCGTAACGTTCCACCAACTCGCTCGAGAGACGAAAGCGATGGTGGAGACGGTTTGGCCATGAGACTTGAATTTACCAGACCTGGATTTACCAGACCTGGATTTGCTGTAGCGGTTGTGATCGGCTCGATGGCCGCTGCATTTGCCGGAACATCCGCGGCTCTTGCTGATCCCGCCTGCAACAGTTTTTTCAATAATCCAGACGGGTCGTGGACGCCGACCCATCCGATCCTGATCGGATCGCCGACATCGCAAACCCAGATTATGCCAAGCGACCGGCTTCGGGCCGGCGCGCCTGGCGTCAGCGGTCGCATCGGCGCTTTTCTCGACACCCACTGCCGGCTTGGAGGAAATGTGATCCGCCCGGTGCGCATTCCCAAAATGCCATAAGCGATTTTGGGGCCGCCTGCCTATAGCAACCTCACTTGTTCGAGGTCTTCTTTTTTGCGTCCGACTTGATCTCGTCCGTCATTTGGATGCAGGTAACGAGATCGAGATAGCTCAACGTACCCAACGAGCGAGCCTCGCTTTCGCATTGATTTCGCGTGGAAGCGGCGGTCGATGTCCAGAGCGTGTTAAGCTGCTGCTTTGCGGCTTCCTCGTCATGCTCACATTCGGCGGTGCTCTGTCCCGCGGTCGAATGCGACCTCTTCGCGTCGGCCGATCTCGCCTCGCATAGCGCCTTGATGTTCAGCTCCGGCACCCGGCCGAATGCAAGCGGGGTGGATAGCGGCAGCGATATGGCGAATAACACCATGACACGCTTCATTCGAATCCCCTCCTGCAATGAGGCTCCGAACGAAAGAACTTGTGTGGAGCGTTGCGGTTCCTGCGCCGGGCGTAACTTTGGCGCGATCTGAACCTGCCTTACGAACTACGCCACCCGCTCCTGTCGCGAGAGCGCGGCGTTCAGATCGAGCTGGGCGATCGGCACGGGCCGGCCGAACAGATAGCCCTGCACCAGGTCCACGCCGGCAGCACGCATGTATTCGAACTGCTCTTCCGTCTCGACGCCCTCGGCGGTCGTGACGGTGCCGAGGCCTTGCGCGAGCGCAAGCGTCGAGGCGACGACCGCCTTGCAGTCGCGGCGGGTGAGAACGCCCTGCGTGAACGACTTGTCGATCTTGATCTTGTCGAATGGAAAGTTCGCCAGATAATTGACCGAGGAATAGCCGGTGCCGAAATCGTCGAGCGCCATCGATATCCCGAGATTCTTGAGCTGACGTATGGTGGTGAGGTGGGCTTCCTGATTTTCAAGAAGCGACGTCTCGGTAATCTCAAGCTCCAGCCGTCCGGGCGTGAAGCCGGTCTCCACCAGGGTCGACAATATCACCTCGAAGAGATCGTCCTTCTTGAACTGAATGGCCGAGATATTGATGGCCAGCTTGACGTGCGCGGGCCAGGAGGCGGCGTCCGCGCAGGCCCGCCGCAGGATCCATTCGCCAAGCGGCACGATAAGGCCGGTTGATTCCGCGAGCGGAACGAACTTGTCCGGTCCAATCAGCCCCTTGGCCGGATGCCGCCACCGGACCAGAGCCTCGACGCCGCAAAGCGTCCGCGTCTTCGCATCCACGACGGGCTGGTAATGCAGTTCGAATTCCTGCCGCTCGATGGCGTCCCGCAGCTCGATCTCCGCCGTCCGCTGGGTATCGGCAACCTCGAGAAGCTCATTTTGGAAAAACCGGTAATCGTTCCTTCCATTGGCCTTGGCGTCGTAAAGCGCAAGGTCCGCCCGCTTCAGCAATCCCTCGGGGTCCGTCTCATGTTCGGGAGCCAACACAATTCCGATGCTGGTCCCGAGATTGGCCCTGTTACCGTTGAGGTCGAACGGCTGCGAAATGGCGTCGATGATCCGAAGCGCGAGCGCAATCGCAGCCTCGTGCTGATTGGGTCCGCCCTCCTGGATGATCGCAAATTCGTCGCCACCCAATCGCGCCAGCACATCGGTTTCCCGGATCGTGGACTGCAGGCGTTGCCCGACTTCGACCAGCAACTGGTCTCCGGCCGGATGCCCCAGCGTGTCGTTGACGGCTTTGAACCTGTCGAGGTCGATCATCATGACCGTGACTGCGCCGCCGTTCCGCTTCAGCCGCTTGCTCGCTTCCTCGAGCTTCGCATTGAATTCAGCGCGGTTCGCCAGTCCGGTCAACGCGTCGTGGCGCGCGAGGTGAACGATCTCCGCCTCCGCCCGTCGCCGTTCGGTGATGTCTTCGTGCGTCGCCAGCCAGCCGCCGTCCGCCATCGGCTGGCGGGTAACCAGGATGAAGCGGCCGTCGGAAAATTCGTCGACCCTGCTCGATGCCGTATCCTTCGGAAGCTGGTTCAAGGAGGCAATCTTTTCTCGCGCCGCCGAGTCGCTCGTCTCTCCCTTGAGAATGCCGTGGGAGATCCGGTCGGCAATGATGGCCTGGTGAGGCGTTCCGATTTTCAGCAGCTCCGGCGGCAGCCGGTACAGCTCCGCATAGCGTTCGTTCCAAACCACGAGCCGCTTCTGACCGTCGAACATGCAGAGCCCTTGCGCCATGTTGCTCAGCGCGGCGTCGAATTGCATGTTGATGCGTGCGAGCTCGGTCGCCTGCTGAAACGTGTCCTGCTCCTGGCGCGTCCGTTCGGTAATGTCTTCGTGAGTGGCCACCCAGCCGCCATCGGACAGCGGCCGATGCGTGATTTGAATTGAACGTCCCTCCGTGGATTGCAGGGTAACCGTCTCCCCGCGCGCCACGTGTTCGAGAATTCGGGAGCAGTATTCGTCGATCTCGACTTGAATGAATCCGAGCTCGTTTCGATGGGCGATCAGATCACGAAGGCAGCAACCCGGTTTGACCACTTCGGGCGACAGCCTGTACATCTCGATATATCGCTGATTGCAGACGACGAGACGCTTGTTTTGATCAAACAACGTCAAGCCCTGCGTCATATTTTCGACAGCGGTATCGAGCCGCTGCTTTTCCAGCTTCACGCGGTTCTGGGATGACAAATGCTGCCAGGACAGGCGCCGGACGATCAGCCAGAGAATAACCGCGGCGATGATGGCGGAAAGGCTCGCGGCGATGATCAGAAATTTGGTTTGTGCCTGCCACTCGGCGAGGGCTGAGGCGACCGTGGTCGTCGCCACGACCGTGAGCGGGAATCGAGCCAGGCTCCGCACCGCAACCAGCCGCTCCGTCCCGTCGACGGGGCTGATCAACCGGGCAGCGCCGTGATCCATGCTCAGGATGGCCGCCTGCGGCGTCGAGCCGACTTTAAAATTCTTTCCGATGATCTCCTCGACGTGGGGATAGCGCGCCAACAGCACGCCATTATGATGGTGCATGATGATCGCGGCATCTTTTCCGAGCGCAACGGCGGAAAAGAACTCCTCAAATTTTTCCGGTGCGATGGCGCGCGAAACGACGCCGAGAAACTGGCCGTCTTTCCCGGTCACCTTGCGGGTGATGAGCGTTTTCCACTTTCCGTAAAAACGGCTTTGCACCAGCTCAATCTCGAGATGCGCCTGATCCGGGCTCGACTTGTGCGCTTTGAAATAATCGCGATCGTCAACCCTGATGTTCGGAACGGGCGAGGCTTCCGATGAATTGATCAGGACCCCGTCTGCATCATAGATATTGACGCCAGCGATTTTGGATGCGCGGCTGACCCTTTCCTTCAATTGCAGGTACACGTCGGGAGTGGACATCCGGCGCCTGAAATCGTCCGGAGAGGCGATGCCGGCCTGATGGATTTGTTCGATGAGGTCGGTGAGCGGCACCTCGACATCTTCCAGTTGCTGGTCGAAGTGACGAGCGAGCAACAGGACGGTATTTTCAAGTTCGCGCGTGCTGCTCTCGAGCGCGTGGTCGCGGAAATTGGTGATCATGACCGCAGTGCCGATCGCGATGGCCGCGATCAGCAGGATGCCGCAAATGACGAGCCAGCGGATTGGATTGCGTCGGCCAGGCTGCTCGCCGTCGGCCAAAACGCCGGCGTCGACCGTACCCTTTCCATCGACCGAGCTTTTGCTGGTTTTCAGCATTTTTTTCACTCCCCGCGGACAAGGATAAAATCCGAGCGTGGAGTTCGAGTTAGCAATATCGGTTATTAAAGCGTTAAAATCACAGGTCGTTTTTGTTGGCAGGCCTCGAAAAATCGCTTACCTCACCACTGTGCCGATCCGGTCGGCGCGAACATGCGCCGGCGCCCCGCCTCCATCCTCGCGCGAGAAGAAGATCAAGCTCACGCGGCCAATCAGATTATCAAGGGGAACATAGCCGACCTGCGAGAGCACACGGCTATCGGTTGAGTTATCGCGATTATCGCCCAGCATGAAGAAATGACCGTCCGGGACGGTGTAAACATCGGTGCTGTCGAGAAAGCCATTGTCCACACAATCGAGCGTCTCGTACGTCACGTCGTTCGGCAATGTTTCGCGCCAGCGTTTCGCGGACGTGCCGGATGCCAACCCGCATGCGCCGTCATCATAGATATCAGCCAGACGCTCGCGCTTGACCGGCACGTCGTTGATGTAAAGCTGGCCCTGTTTCATCTGAATGCGATCGCCGGGCAGTCCAACGACCCGTTTTACGTAGTCGATCGCCTGGTCTTTCGAAACGCGAAACACGACGACATCACCGGGCGCCGGTTCGACGGAAAACACTCGTCCCGAAGGTAGCGGCGCCGAAAATGGCAGCGAAAAGCGGCTATAGCCATAGGCAAATTTCGCGACGAAAACATAGTCGCCGACAAGCAGCGTCGGACTCATGGAGGCCGACGGAATATTGAAAGGCTGGTAGAGAAAACCGCGAATGAAGAGCGCAACCGCAAACCACAGAACCAGATTGAACAGATAGGTCAGTATCGTGCGCCAAAATCCGAAATGTTCGATGCGCCCCAGCATCAGCAGGAAGACGACCAGCGACCACAACGCAGAAGCGGCCACCACCAGCGGAACGATGTCCAGCGCAATTCCGCGACCGTTCGCGGCACCGATTGCCAGGATCACGATAAAGCCGAGGATCGTCGGCACGGCACTCCAGGCAAACGCCGCGCGCAGGTGAAGAGCAGGCGCCCGTCCGCCTAACAGGCCACCGATCCAACTCAGTAACACCCCCGCCAGATATAACCAGGCGATGCCGGCGAATATGCCAAGCAGAACGAGGCCCAGCGCAAGCTGCCAGTTCAGAAGATAAGTTGCGCCGTCGATCACCGAAATCTGGTTGTAGAGACTAGCGATCGTGCCCGTGATCGCCAGTAGCCAGACGAAATAGGTCGGCCGGGTCATAACGAGGCGTTCGATAGTCAGGCGCGGGCTGAACCACACCGTGATCCACGGAGATCGGGCGCCTTCGTCCGGTGTCATGAAAGCCCCTCTCCGACTCACGCCAACAGCGCGCGGCCTCCCGCTTCATAGCGGCCTTTTCTGATCTCGAAAATAAAATACGGCTTGTCGCCGGAAAACGCGCGGGTGAACAGACCTTCGCGTTTGACCCCGCCGATCTTGGTCATCGCACCCTGCGAACGCCAGTTCTCGTTGCCGACCCAGAACACGACAGTCTCGACGAAGGTGAAAGCATGGTCGAGCATCATGCGCTTGACCTCGCGGTTGGCGCCGCCGCCCCAATGGCTGCGGGCGAGGAAGGTCCAGCCAATCTCGATTTCGCCGATCTCGAGCTCGTAGCCGTAATAGCGGCTCGATCCGATCAGACGGCCGGTGGCACGGTCGACGAACGCAAAGCCCATTTTGGAAGCGACTGCACCGTCGAAGAATTTTCGAAACTCAGGCTCGGTGTATCGGGTGGAAACCGGATGCACTTCCCAAATCTTCGGATCGGAGCCGGCTGCATATAGCTCCGCCCAATCGTCCTGTCTGA
>DATHPL010000432.1:0-12917 GCA_035483915.1 Bradyrhizobium sp. | reverse complement strand
ACGATCGGGCTTGGGACGCCGGGAATGAGGCGCGCCGGGCGCACGCCGGCGTAGAGATCGAAATGAAAGCGCAGTTCGACCTGCGGCATGATTTCGGTGTTGTCGGGATAACGCACCGACGGCAGGCCGCAGGCGCCGAGCAGGATCGCGTCGGCCTCCTCGCACAGCTTGATGGTCGAGTCTGGCATCGACTTGCCGGTCTCGCGGTAATGGTTGGCGCCGGCCGGTGCTTCGGTGAAACGGAACTTCAGGTCCGTGGTGTTCTCGATCTTGCGCAGGACTTCCAGCGCCGGCGCCATGACTTCGGGGCCGATGCCGTCGCCACCGAGGACGGCGATGTGGAGCGCGTTATTGGCAGACATGATAGGGTATCCTTGATTTCGAACGATGTTACTTCGTCATTGCGAGCGAAGCGAAGCAATCCAGACCTTCAGGCAAGAAACTGGATTGCTTCGTCGCTTGCGCTCCTCGCAATGACGCCGGAGAGGCTACGGCGTCAATATCGCCCGCCCGATCTGGCGGCCCTCCTTCAGACTGGCCAGCGCGTCATTGGCCTTGGCGAGCGGCATCGGCGTCACCGGAATCGGCGCGATCTTTTTCGCGCGTACGAGGTCGAGCAACTCCTCCGTTTCGCGCAAATTGCCGACATAGCTGCCCTGAATGGTGATCGCCTTGATCGGGATCAGCGGCAAGGCCCAGGGCGCGCCGCCGCCGAACAGGCCGACAATCACAAGCTTGCCGCCCTTGGTCAGGCAGTCAAACCCAAGCTGCGTGGTCTTGGCGTTGCCGACGAGGTCGATCACGGCACGGATCGGCTCACCGGCCTTTTTGGTCAATTGCTCCAGCGCGTCGGCCGCACCGCCGTCGACGGTTGCGAGCGCACCGGCCGCTTCCGCCGCTTCGCGCTTCCTGACGTCGATGTCGACGACGATCGCCCCCTTGCCTCCCATCGCCTTGAGCAGCGACAGCGCCATCAGGCCGAGGCCGCCGGCGCCGAAAAACACGATCGGCGTATCGAAGGCGGACTCCACTTTCTTCAGCGCGCTGTAGGTGGTGACGCCGGAGCAGGCGTAAGGCGCAGCCGTGACGGGATCGAGCCCCTTCAGGTCGATCAGATATTTCGGATGCGGCACCGTCATGTGGTCGGCATAGCCGCCGTCGCAATAGACACCGAGCGCACTCGGCTTGACGATGCACATGTTCTCGTCGCCGCCGACACAGGTCTTGCACTTGCCGCAGCCGAGCCAGGGATAGGCCAATACGACATCGCCCACCCTCAGGCCGCCTTTGTCGCTTTCCTTAACATCAGGCCCGAAAGCCATGATTTCGCCGACGGTTTCGTGCCCCATCGTGCGCGGCAGCGACACGCCGCGATCCTTCAACGACAGCGGCTTGCGGCCGTGGCCGAGATCGTAGCCGCCTTCCCAGATGTGCAGGTCGCTGTGGCAGACGCCGGCGGCCTTCACCTTGATCAGCACCTGCGTGCCGGAGGGCTTGGGGGTCGGTTCATCCACCTCTTGAAGAGGTGCGTTGAAGTCGGCGACCTTGAAACTCTTCATTGTTTCACTCCCGTTCTTTTATTGGCCGGTGTGATAGGCCGGAAACCGTTGCTGCCGCAAGGCCAGTGGCCGACCTCAGGCCAGCGGCAACTTCCCGGCCACAACCGCGATCTGGTCGTCAGAAAGCCCGCTTTCGCCAAGAAGGCTGCGGGTATGTTCGCCGAGCGCCGGCGCGCGCTTTCCGGCCGCGACTTTGGCGCCCGACATCCGGAACGGCTGGTTCAAGACCTGGAAGACGCCCGCCTCGTCTTCTACTTCGGCCAGCCCGCCGCGATGGGCGATCTGCGGATCGGCCATCGCCTCGGCCACGGTTCGGTAGGCCGAACACGGGACGCCGTGTTCACCCAATTCAGCGAGACATTTTTCGGTCGTGACCGTCCGCGACCACTCTTCGACGCCGTCCATCAGTTCGTCCCAGTGACGGCGACGGTCGGCATATTTCGCAAAGCGGGAATCGCCGACCCATTCGGGGCGGCCGGCAGCGCGAACCAGGCCCTGAAAAGTCTTTTCGCTGGCGATGGCCACCATCACATATCCGTCAGCGGTCTCGACCGGGCCGAACATCGGGCGGCTGGGCGGCGCCACCTCGAATTGCGCGATCTGGACTTCGTTCGGCGTCAGGCTGAGCATCGATTCCAGCATCGACACGTCGATGTGCTGGCCCTTGCCGCTAAGCTGACGCTGATAGAGCGCCGCCGAAATCGCGCCGAAAGCATAGACGCCGGTCAAGATATCGGCGTGATAGATGCCGCAATAATCCGGCCGGTTTCTGCCGGGTTGATAGGCGAGATGGGCCCTGTCGTAACCGGAAGCCGCGTGAATCACCGGGGCATAGGCCGGCAATTCCGCCGAGGGGCCGGTCTGGCCGTAGCCGGAGATCGAGCAATAGACGAGCTTGGGATTGAGCGGCTGCAGGGAGGCGTAGTCGAGCTTCAGCCTCCGCATCACGCCGGGCCTGAAATTCTCGACCAGGATGTCGGCGTCTTTCACCAGACGACGGACGACCTCGACCGCCTCCGGCGATTTCAGATCGAGGACGATGCTTTTCTTGCCGGCGTTGAGCTGGCCGAAAACGCTGCTGCATCCGCTGCGGACGGGCGGGCGGATTCGCATCGTCTCGCCGTCAGCCGACTCGATCTTGATGACCTCTGCTCCGACGTCAGCCAGCATCCGCGTGCAATGCGGACCGGCAATGGTGGTCGAGAAATCGAGCACGCGTAGACCATGAAGACTTCCTGTCGCATTCCGCTCATCGATCTCCGATATAGTCATCGAAAGAACTCCCCTTTTGGCCCGCCGGACCGCCAATGCACCGGGACTAAAACACTAGAAGGAGCAGGCTGCGGGGGAAAGCGATTGACCGACCCTCCAGCTAAAAATGCAAGGACTGGTTATCCGTGCAACGGCTGCCCATCTAACCAGCGGCAGCCAGTTGGAACTGATCTTGCATAGATGGAGTTAGCTACGGCAGCGTGCGAGGGCGTTTCTTGAGAGTCCTGTTCGTTACCACGGAGATGGATGACTTCATTCGGGTCGGCGGGCTTGCTGCCGTCTCGGCGGCGCTGCCTCGGGCGCTCCGGCGCTGGACAGACGTCAGGGTCTTGCTTCCCGGCTATAGCGAAGTCGTCGAACAGTTCACGCATCTCGACATTATCGGGCATTCTGCGGCACTGGCGGAGATGCCGGCCTGCTCGCTTGGGCTTGGATCAACCAAGGACGGCCTGCCCGTCTATGTGGTGTTGTGTCCACAATTGTACGATCGGCCGGGCAACCCCTATGGCGACGAAGCCGGCCAGGACTGGCCGGACAACGACGTCCGTTTCGGACGACTGGCCTCAGTGGCTGCCCAACTGGCAACGGGCACACTGGACAAGAATTGGGCAGCTGACCTCGTTCATGCCAATGATTGGCAGGCCGCTCTGGTGCCCGCCTACCTTGCCTGGAGCGGGAGCAAGATCCCGACCATCCTCACCATCCATAACCTGGCGTACCAGGGCCTGTTTGCGAAAGAGACGTTGCGGCGGATTGGCGCGCCGGCTGATTCCTTCCACATCGACGGCCTCGAATTCTACGACAAATTGTCGTTCCTGAAGGGCGGCCTCAACTACGCCTCTCACCTGACGACCGTCAGCGAGACCTACGCGAGGGAGATCACCACCCACGAACTCGGCTGCGGGTTGGAGGGACTGCTGCGGCGCCGCTCCGACGCCGCGCAACTTACGGGCATCCTGAATGGCATCGATGAGAGCTGGGACCCGCGCGCCTGCGCCCAATTGGCTCAGCAGTTTGCGCCCGGCGATTGGGAAGGCAAGCAGGCCAATTCCGATTATGTCCGTCACCAGTTTGGACTGGCGGTGTCCCGCGGTCCGATCTTCGGGCTGGTCGCTCGTCTGGTTCATCAGAAAGGCATCGATCTCGTCTTGTCCGCGGCCGACGAAATCATCGATGCCGGTGGGCAGATCGTCGTCACCGGCAGCGGAGAGCCGGAAATCGAGAAGGCCTTGGTCGCAGCTCACCGGCGCCGGCCGGATGCGATCGGCGTCAATATCGGGTTCAACGAAGCTCAGGCGCGGCGGATCTTCGCCGGCAGCGATTTTACGCTGATGCCGTCGCGCTTCGAGCCGTGCGGGCTCAGCCAGATGTACGCGCAGAAATTCGGTTCGCTTCCGATCGGACATCAAACCGGAGGCCTGGCCGAGACGATTACCGACGGCGAAACCGGATTTCTGTTTTCCCAGCCTTCGACCGAATCCTTCCTCGGCGGGATCCGGCGTGCCTTCTCGACCTTCGTGGCGAAAGACCGCCTCGACTCGATGCGCCGGAACGCGATGGCGCGGTCCTTTAGCTGGGATATTTCCGCGGCCTGCTACGGCGCCCTCTACCGCAAGACGGTTGCGCCCTAGGTGGCAACTTCTTTCATCCGCGAGGTTTGCAACGGCGGCCGGGTTTCCGGCATCGCCAGCCAGATGATGGCAAGCCCAATGGCGGCAACGCCCGCAAGTCCGGCAAAGGCAACGCCGCTGCCGAAGACGTCACTGGCGTAGCCGGCCACCAGGGTGCTCAGCGAGGCGCCGATCCCGGTCGCCGTGCCGACGACGCCTTGGGCGAGGTTGAAATGGCCGCTGCCGAACGCGACGTCGGCGACAATGAGAGGAATCATGACGCTCAACACGGCCGCGGTGACGCCATCGAGCACCTGGACGGCGACCAGGAGATAGGGGTCGTGGACCGTTGCAAACAACAGGCCTCGAACCACGAGCGCAGCGAAGGCCAACAGAAGCAGCGGCCGCCTGCCCCATGCTTGCGCCTTGCGTCCGACCGAAGGCGATGTCAGCGCGACGATGGCCTGCGGCACGATAATGCAGGCTGCGATCAGCACGGTCGCCCATTTGCTGGATCGCGTGGTGACGATGCCGGCCATCAGCGGCAACATCGAGGCGTTGGCCAGTTGAAACAGCAGAATACTGCCTGCAAACACCAGCAGCGGACGTTGACGCAGCAACACCATTACGCTGGTCGATTTAGCTTCTTGCGCCGTCGGCGCCACGGAGCCATGGGCACGCGCAGCGTCGATTTCCTGTTCGCGGATGCGCATCAGCGCCAGCAAGGTAGGGATTGCGAGCATGAAGGCGACGAGGAATACCGAACGGCTCGACAACAGATAACCGAAGGTCCCCATCAACGCCGCGGCGACACCGTTTCCAAGCGATGCAAAACGCGCATTGCGCCCCAATCGCTCACCGATCGCCAGCGGTCCAACCAAACCAAGGCTGATCGCGGCGATCGCAGGACCCAGGACACAACTCGCCGCGGCATGCAGCGTGGCCGCAACTGCAATCACCGGAAAGATCGGCCACGCCGCATAGGCCAGCGCGCTGCATCCGATGGTCGCAATGGCGAGACCTGCGACCAGCCGTTCGGATTTCGCCGCATCGATGATCGCCCCGCCGGGCATTTGGCCGAGCAAAGCCACGACGCTGCCGATCGAGAGCACTGAGCCGATTTCAACTTGCGTCCATTTCTGCGTGGTCAGATAGACCGCAACGAAGGGACCGAAGCCAGTCTGCACATCCGCCAGAAAAAAGATGAACCAATCGAGGCCACGAAGACTCCCGCGCGAAGGTACCAGCGCAGCTTCCGTCGCCGCGGCTTCAACGCGCACGACGGGGTCATCACGGTCAGATGGCCCGCGCTCTATCGCGTGAGGTTGCTCTTGGGGCGGCAATCGGCGCGCAAACATCTACCCGCCAATCTTGCTAATGATCAAATTGCCAGGGCTGAAGACTGCCGGCGGCGCCGAGCACCACGATCGGCGTGTCTTCCTTGTATTCAGGCGCCGCCATCACCTGTTCCTTGGTCAAGTCAAGCGTGACGCTGTCGCCCTTGTTGGCGACGCGGCCAAAATGCAGCGCATTCCAATCGACGACGATCTTTCGGCTACCTACCCCAAGAAAGCCACCGAAATCGATGACGGCGGCGCGTACCGTGCCCTGGCGGTCGACGATCACGTCGACGATGCGTCCCATATCCTCCTCAGCGGGGCCTCGGACATCCCGCCCAAGGACGCCGCGCGCTTCGCTGGCGCCGATGATGGTGACGGATGGCGGCGGCGCCGGCTCCTTCATCGCCGGCGCAACACTGTCCTGTTGCGGCGAAGCGGGCGTGGTTGCTTCGCTTTCTCCCCACGAATACGCGCCGTACAGGCTGACAAAGATGACGGTCGCGAGCGTCAACAGATTTTTGGCGCGCATCTCATTTCCTCGCTTGAAGACCGGCGGTCAGAACTCCGCCATCCGCTGGGTCCCGCGATCAGCGGGAAAGTACGATGGAAACCTGGATCTGTCCCCGCGTCTTCATCACTTCCAGTGAAACTTCATCGCCATGTCGCCTGACCCGAAGATCGGCGCTCGAAACGCCCAGTCGCAGATCGCGGAGCACCACCTCATTGAGGAAGGCCGGCAGGCGCGGATTGTGCAGGCGAATTTCTCTGCGATCGGCATCGAATTCGAGACCGAGTGCGGCCTCGAGCAAGGTGAACGGCGTCGCGCTCGCCCAGGCTTGCGGCGCACATGCGACAGGATACAGCGTCGGCCCACGGCCCTTTTCGCGCCGGAAGCCGCAGAACAGTTCGGGCAACCTCCGCAAGTCCATGTAGGTCGCAGCGTCAAACAGCGCCTTGAACACCTGCTCGACCGAATGCTTGAGACCGTAACGCGCGAGCCCAAGCGTGATCAACGCATTGTCGTGCGGCCAGATCGATCCGTCATGATAGGACATCGGATTGTAGCGAGCTTCGCCGTGGGCCACAGTGCGAATGCCCCAACCGGTGAAGAAGTTGGGCTGCATCAGCCCGGCGGCAACCAGACGGGCACGGTCCTCACGCACGATCCCGGTGAAAAGCAGTTGACCTGCATTCGACGTGCGCACCCGGCACGGTTGCTTGGCACCATCAAGTGCAAGCGCATACGTCCCAAGATCGTCGCACCAGAACGCATTTTCAAACCGCTCCGCAAGCTGGATCGCGCCGGCTTCGAGTTGCCGCGCCCTTTCGAACAATCCCATCCGCTTGGCACAGCGCGCCGCAAGCTGCTTTCCTGCAAAGACGTAGCCCTGCACTTCCGCCAACGCGATGTAACCCTCCGCCAACCGACCGTCGGCATGGAAGATCGCATCGTAAGAGTCTTTCCAACCTTGATTGGCGAGACCCTGTTCCGAGGCCCGCTGATACTCGACAAAACCGTCCCCGTCGGGATCGCCGGGACCATCGATCCACTTAAGAGCCGCTTCGATCGACGGCCACAGCGCAGTGAGCGTCTCGTCGTCTCCGGTTCGTTCGACGTAAAGACCTGCCAACAACACGAACAGCGGCGTGGCGTCGACGCTGCCGTAATATTGCGCAAACGGCACCTCGCGCAGCGCCGCCATTTCACCGCCGCGCATTTCGTGCAGAATTTTTCCCGGCTCTGCGTCGGCGAGTGGATCAACTTGTTTGGCCTGATGCAGCGCAAGCCGCCGCAACACGCCCCGCGCCACCCGCGGATCGATCCACAGCATTTGCAGCGCGGTGATGATTCCGTCGCGGCCGAAAGTCGTCGAGTACCAGGGAATCCCGGCATACGGATAGCGGCCCTCTGGCGTATCCGTCATCAGGATATTGAGATCGGCCATCGAGCGGCACAGCACCTCGTTGAAAATGTTATTCGAGGTTTCAATACTGGCCGCGCCCTTCGTCTGCTCGCGCATCTCACGGCGGTGTGCCAGCAGGCCGCGAAAGAACGGAACAGGCTTCGACGTTGTCGGCTTGTTGCAAGACACCACAACGAACAGCGAATGCGTCTGCTTCGGGGCAAGCTCGAGATGGTAGGTCGCCGCATTCACGGCAAGCCGCGTTGGCCGCGGATCGAACTGAAGAGCCGTGGTGCGGATATTGCCGTCAAGGCCGGTATATTCGAACAGCACGTCGGAAGAGCCGAGCAACTTGCCGGAGCCGATGCCGCGACGAGGCCGACGCTCGCCACGCACCTCGAACAGATCGGCGAAGTCGTTGCCAAACAGCAAGGTAAGATCGAAACTCGCGGTGTGTTCGCCGTGATTTTGAACGCCGATGCGTTGGTAGGCCGCGCCCCGCCAGAGAAAGATCGTGCGCACGATGTGCAGCATGTCTTTCTGAAGCACGTTACGCCCCTGGCGATAGACATCCGGATTGGTCAGGTCCACCGTGAGCGAGGAATTATCGTCCCGGAGATTCGAGCCCAAAAGCAGCGGCTGCACTTCGTCCAGCACCAGTTCGAGCCGCGCCAGATAGCGCGTATCTGAATTAAACAAACCGTCCGGCCCGCCCGCGGAGGCGCCTATGTCGCCGTGGCTGTCGAGCACGATGAACGTATCATCGTGTTTCAGCGAGCGCCGTGGCCGGGCGGCCGGTCCCGTCATCGGAATGTAGAATGGAGCCTCGGCCACCGTTTCCTGCAGCCGCAAGGTGGTGATGTTGGTTACGGCTTCGACTGACATGAGACCTCGTTTTGAATTCGCAGCGCTAGACTGACGCAACTCTGTTGGCGCAGGTCAGGCCGCGTGTTTGGCGAGGCGCCTCATCTCCTGCGTCACCAGTTCACGGTAGGGGCCCTGCCCCTGCATCAGACGGTCAGGCGAGCCGTCTTCGATGATCTTGCCGGCCTTTAGCATAACGACGCGGTCGAAGTGGCGCAGCGTAGCCAGTCGGTGGGCAATTGCAATGACCGTTCGCCCGCGCATCAGCCGCGCCAGCGCCTCGCGTATCGCCTCTTCGGACTCACTATCGAGCGCGGCGGTCGCTTCATCAAGCAACAGGATTGGGGCATCTTTCAGGAAAGCACGTGCTATGGCGATGCGTTGGCGCTGACCGCCGGACAGCTTGACGCCGCGGTCTCCGACCATGGTCTCCAATCCTTCCGGGAGCGTCTCGACAAAATCGCAGCGAGCGGCGATCGCGGCGCGCAAGACTTCGTCATCGGTCGCGTTCGGTCGCCCGTAACGAATATTTTCCATGATCGAGCGATGAAACAGCGAAATATCTTGCGGCACCACTGAAATTGCCTCACGCAGGCTTTGCTGCGTGACGCGCGAAATATCCTGACCGTCGATCGTGATGCTTCCCTGCTGAACGTCGTAAAATCGCTGCAACAAAACGAACAGGCTGGACTTCCCGCCGCCAGATTGGCCAACCAATCCGACCCGTTGTCCGGGCTGAATACGAAGACTGAATTTGTCGAACACAGCCAAGCCGCCCGGATAACGGAAGGCAATGTTGTTGAAGGCGATCGCCGCGCCACTCTTGATCAAAGGCTCGGCTTCGGGGTGGTCGCAGAGCTCATGCGGGAGCAACAGGGTAGAAAGGGCCTCGGTCAACCGTGCAACATGCTGAGTGACATCTACGAGTGCAACTGCCAGATCGCGCGTCGCGTTCAGGATCGATAGACCAAGCGTACATACCAGCACGACGTCGCCTGTCGTCGCGCTGCGGGTTTGCCAAAGCGTAATTGCCCAAGCCAGGATTCCGATCGTCAACGCGACCGTCACCGCTGCGTGAGTCAGCCGAAGTTTCTCGAGATATCGAAGGCTGCGCCCTCGCGCGGTCAGCTCTCTTTTTACGGTCGCATCAAAGCGTTCGTGCTCAAAGCTTAGCCCGCAAAAGGCCCTCACCAGAGGCATGTTGTTGACGACATCCACCATTTCTCCGTCGACGGCTGCGGCCTTGTCTGCAAAATCGTCATGCAGCGGTTTTCCAGCGGCGGCGAGCCGAAACATTGCCATTACCATTCCACCGGCAATGACGACCAGGGCCGCCGACATGGGCAAGCTCACGGTTCCGATAAGGCAGATGGCGGAGACGGTTGCGATACAGGGTGGCAGGACGTTCCAGATAAACATGTTTTCGACGGAAAAAATCGCATTCGATGTTGCCGTGATGCGACTGGTCAGCATTCCCGGCAAACGATCGGAAAAGTAGCTGGGCGCATGACCTGTAAGATGACGAAAGATATCTCGCCGTAAGTCGCCGGTTACGCCCACAAAGGTGAAGCTCGCGATCCAGCCTGCGATGCGCCACAAAAAATTATCGGCCGCGATCAGCGACACCAGCAAAGCGAAAGCAAGCCATACGTTGTCGGCGTGCGTTGGACCACCTGACAGGCCATCGACGAGAAATTTCACGCCATATTGCGTGCCTACTGAACAGGCAACAGCTGCAACAACGCACGACAAGATGACAAAGTGTGAGGCAGGCTTCTGCCTGACGTAGCGCAGCACGAAAGCGAAGGGGCGATTGGCATAGCCTGAGAGATTGTCCATGTGCCGCAAAACCTTTTTGTAAGGCCTGATTCAGGCCCGCTTTGTTTCAGTTGAATGCCGCACACCGCCTCGTAGTTCCGCCCGCTCAACGAGCGCAAAATTCCGACCATCGGTCGCTTTTGTTCCCGATGAAAGAAGTACGCGCACTTTTGGAACTTCGCAGATGCGAAAACGTTCCCCTCCCGGCGTTTGTCGCGCCGGACTGTGTGGGGTTTTTCCATCCATGACATCAAGAGGAGACGAGTAAATGCGCATCGCGCAAGTAGCTCCGCTGACGGAGGCTGTTCCGCCGAAACTGTATGGTGGAACCGAGCGGGTGGTACACTGGCTGACGGAGGAACTCGTCGCACTCGGAAACGATGTGACACTATTTGCAAGCGGCGACTCCCGGACCTCCGCGAAACTTGATGCAACATGGCCGCGAGCATTGCGCCTTGACGGATCCGTCCGAGACCCCAACGCACTTCACATGGTGATGCTGGAGCGCGTCCGACAGAAATGTGACGACGAGGAGTTCGATTTTCTCCACTTCCACCTCGACTACTATCCATTCTCGTTATTTTTTCGGCAGCCGACGCCTTTTTTGACCACATTGCACGGCCGGCTGGATCTCCCGGAGCATCAACCGGTCTTCACGACCTTCTCTTCCGTGCCGGTGATTTCGATATCGAACGCGCAGCGACGCCCGGTGCCGCAAGCGAACTGGACGCGCACCGTCTATCACGGCCTGCCCGAAAACCTGTTGACGCCGCGGCCGGTCACGCCATCCTACTTGGCCGTGCTGGGTCGAATTGCGCCTGAAAAAGGCGTCGATCGCGCCATCCGGATTGCCATTAGATGCGGCATCCCGCTGAAGATCGCGGCAAAAGTCGACCGGGCCGACCAGGAGTATTACGACGAAGTCATCCGGCCGCTGATGAACCATCCCCTCGTCGAATATATCGGCGAAATTGGCGACCACGAAAAATCGGATTTCCTCAGCGGCGCGCTCGGACTACTCCTTCCGATCGACTGGCCGGAGCCATTCGGTCTGGTCATGATCGAAGCGATGGCCTGCGGTACTCCCGTGATTGCCTATAACCGCGGCTCGGTTCCTGAAATTGTCGACGAAAATCTGACGGGATTCATTGTCGAGGATGAAATCAGCGCAGCCGCTTCGGTAAAGCGCCTTGCTCAACTTGATCGCGGAATGATCCGAAAACATTTCGAAAAGCGATTTACGGCAAGACGCATGGCGCTCGACTATCTGGCCGCTTACCGTAGTCTCACGGAGGCCAGCGCACCGCGGATCAAACTGGTGAGCAGTGCGGAATGACACTCTATCACGTGATCAAGGATCGACTTTATCACGTGATCAAGGATCGATTTTGCCGAAACGCCGCTCGTAGTCCCGGATGTAGGATTCCGGGGCCGGTTGCAAATGGCGGCGGGTCAGCGCCACCAGCCTGTCGCGGTTCGACCCGCGCAGCGCCTTGATCATGTCTAGGTGATCCAGCCGGGCGCGCTCCAGCGCGTCCGGAAACGCATTCACGAATGACCGGATGCCATAGACCTTCTGCGCCAGCAGATCGATGGTCTCAATCAGACAAGCATTGCCGCACAGACCGAACAACACCTGGTGAAAACGGAGGTTGCTGTAGAAGACGGTCAGGAGATCGCCCGCGGCGACGGCTGCGGTGTGCCGGTGCTGCACTTCCTCCAGCCGCTCGATATCACCAGCGGAAGCCGGCAACGGGATAATGCTCACGGCCATCACTTCCAGCTGCTCCCGAACCGCATAGATTTCCCGTACTTCCCTCGGCGTCAATCCGCGCACCAAGGCGCCTCGGTTCGGAATACGCTCCACCAGCCCCTTTTTCTCGAGTTCAAAGAGCGCCAGCCGCACGTCCCCGCGATGGGTCTGAAACAATTCGCAAAGGTCCAGCTCGACCAGCCGCTCCCGCGATTGACGCCGCCCCAGGACTATGTCCTCCTCGATGCGCTTGGCGATCACAAGCGCCACGGGCTCGCGCGGCCGCACCGTGGCGATGTCAGGAGATCGGGGCGCTCGAACGGTCGCGCGTTTGGCTGTTTTTCCGACCATCGTCTTCCCGGGTTGAGGTTTTGCGTCCGTGGCCGCCCCGCCGCTTTTGCGAAGATCGAGCGTGCGGCAATTTGAACGGGCGGTAAAAATTGACAACAGTATTGTAAACAATATTGAATGCAGTTACCATCCAAAAAAATACGCGGTATCGTCGCAGGCGAAACACGCGAACACAGACGGCGACAACGGCCGCAAAGAGGGAGGAATACATGAAGGAAGCGGGCAGGAATTCCGCCGGGCGGACGCGGTCGAAGCGGCAAGGCCGCCGCGAGTTTCTTATCAAATCCGGAGGATTACTCGCCGCCGGTGCGTTCGGCGCGGTGCCATTGCGCGGCTGGGCTGCCGAGCCCATCAATATCGGCGCGCTTTATCCGACCACCGGCAGCATGGCGCAAATCGGGATTGGCTGCGTCGCCGCCGCCAAGCTCGCCGTTGACATGGTCAAC
>DATHPL010000431.1:0-17326 GCA_035483915.1 Bradyrhizobium sp. | reverse complement strand
TCAATGAGAGCGGAATAGGGCGCGAGCGTGTGTCCTACACCCGCGACAAGCAATTCGCGGGTTGCCTGAATGGAGTCGCTTTCGGCAATCACATTTAACTTTAAGCCATGGCGAGTAATCGCCCGATCGACAAAGCGACGCGTCGTTTGAGGGGCGGACGCCATTATCATGGGCAATGCCCCGATCTGCGAAATGTCAATCGTCTTCGCCCGTTTACGCTTATTGGCCGGTCCAAAAAGCCAAACCGGCTCGTCGAACAAAGCTTCGGCGGCGAGAAAACTCTCCGCCAGATTTTCGCTGACGATAGCGGCATCAATCTCGTCGGAGAGCACGCCCCTGCACAACTGATGGCTCACGCCCTCGTGGATATGTATCGCAACGCGCGGGAACGCTTTCAGGATATTTCTGACAGGGGTGACAACGAGCGGCGCCGTCAGGGTGGGGGTGCATCCAATGCGGAAAGTGCCGGTCGGCGCGGCGGAATAGTCCGTGATTTCCGCCTGGATTCGGTCCAGAGAGACAAGAAGGGGGCGTGCGCGTTCCATGAGCGCGTTGCCTGCCTCGGTTAAGAAGACGCCGCGCCGGTGCCGCACGAGCAGGGGGGTGCTCAACTCCTCTTCTAGCAGTCCGATTTGACGACTTAGCGCCGGTTGAGCGACGCGAAGCTTTGAGGAGGCCTTTGTAAAGGTGCCTTCCGTTGCGATTGCGATAAAGTAGCGAAGCTGTTTGGCGTTCAAAGCTTCGAGGCTCCTGCTATATCAAAATGCTATATTAGCAGAAGTAATTCTGGATTGGCGACATCGGCGCTTACGTGATTTGGTGCCCGCTCAACGCTGAAAGACAAGAGCCGCGTGCATTTCGCGGCCGATGAGAGTGGGAGGACGCCATGCTAATCGATTGGCACGTTCATATTAATGACCCCAAGTACATGGGAACAAAGTGGTGGCGACATCCGGTTCCTATGACGCTTGAGCATGCGCTTGAGGCGCACGAGCTGATCGGGCTCGATCGCACGGTCATCAGCAACGCCGTTCACTACATTAGATTCTGCGAAACTGAAGGTGAAGCCTTGGCGGCGATTGAGAGCTCCAACCGCCATCTTGCCCATTGCCGCGCTAAGCACCCCGACAAATTGGTCAACATGGCGACCTGCATCCCCGACAGTGGCGACGCGGGACTTCGCGAGCTCGAGAGGGCGGTTAAAGAGGACGACGCTCGAGCGGTGATCATAAACTCAAGCCATAACGGCCACTATCCGGACGAAGATGCCGCTAAGCCATTTTGGAAGCTTGTTGCGGATCTCGATATACCAGTATTTATCCATCCCGGTGACGCCACAACGCCGGCGATGGCAGACTATCGGTTGGCCTCAAGCGTTGGGCGGCCAGCGGACAATTGTCTTTCGCTTGCTCGCCTGATCGTTCGTGGCATTTTCGAAGAATTTCCTAGCGTGAAGATCGTCGGCAGTCATCTCGGCGGCGGCCTTTGCGAGGTCATCGGCCGGCTCGATTACGCTTACGAATTGCTGGAATTCTCTGCGTTCCTCGGCAAGTACGAGCCCGTCATGATCAAGCATCCGCCGCGGCATTACCTCAAAATGCTTTACATGGACTCGGCTTCTTATTGGGCGCCCGCCGCCGAGTGCGCGCTCAAGTCGATCGGCGAAGACCATTTCCTGTTCGGGACGGATTCGCCGCCGATGGTGCCCCTCAAGAAAAAGGGGTTCGATATGATGAGCAATATCGGTATGACGAAATCACAATACGCGAAGGTCATGGGAGGCAATGCAGCGCGGCTGCTGAAATTAAACTGAGCGTCTTTCGAATGGAGTAGCGCCGATGCTCGAAATGGCTCTCCACAGGTTAATTCTGTCGTTGATTCTTTCGCTGCCGTTCACCTCATCAAGCGGTGCGGCCGATTATCCCGTAAGACCTGTCCACGTCATTGTGCCCTACGCCGCAGCGGGCACCATGGATATAGCATCGCGCATTTTGTTCCAAAAAGTCTCGGAGCTTCTCGGTCAACCGTTCGTCGTCGACAACAGACCAGGCGCCGGCGGCAATATTGGGCTCGAGCAAGTCGTGAATTCAAACCCGGATGGTTATACTCTCGGCGTTGCCGATCCCATGACATCATTGTCTGCGAATGTCAGCTTGATGCCCGAGTTGGCCTTCAATCCCGTCAAAGACCTCGTACCCGTGGCGAACTTCGGCTCGACCGGGGTGGCCGTAATCGTGCCGGCGTCTCTTTCCGTTAAAAGCCTGCCTGAGTTTATCGAGCTGGCAAAAAGCAAACCGGGTCAACTGCTCTACGGCTCGACCGGCAACGGCTCGCCGGGTCATCTCAACGGGGAGCTGTTTTGCAGACTGGTTGGCATCAAGGCCGTCCATGTTCCTTACCGCGTCGGAAGCCAAGGTACGACCGATCTCCTCATGGGCCGCGTACAGTTTTGGTTGGCGCAAATCCCAACACGCTTGCAGGAAGTACGGCGTGGAGAATTGCGAGCTCTGGCCGTCGCTGGTACAGAACGATCGGCTGACCTCCCGGATGTGCCGACCGTAAAGGAACTGGGTTACGGAGACTTCGATGCGTCGTCCGACTACACTGTCTATGTGCCAGCCGGCGTCTCAGCCTCAGTCGTGAATACGCTGTTTGCGGCGATTAAGGCAGCGTTACAGGACCAGATCGTCGTGGGGAAATTGCACGCCGCAGGCCTCGAGCCCAAGCTGCTAACCAGCGAGGCGGCCACGAAAGTGTTGAACGACCAAATTGCTCGATGGGCTCAGCTCATAGCTGAAGCAAACATCAGAATCACCAATCCATAATGTTCGCTGCGCAGCCATCCATCTCATGGTGGCGCCATGAGCTTACGAGCGGTGTGCCTAACGCCGATCGTTGAGCGGCATGGAAAGTTTAGCGGAGTCTGTCGCGACCACTAAGATAAATCTGCTTAGCTCGTTCGCGTAATGACAGATTATGGAATGACGTCGACTGTCGCGCGCACCAGGTCATGTCACCTGTTGCGAGTTTACTGCGGGGAGGCGGACGTCGGCAGCAAGTGCGGCCGCAATTTCCGGCCTCATGACGTGGGAGCGTATTTTCCGCCGGTCTGCGGAGTATGTGCGCCCTGTCCGCCACTCTCCTTATGCTGCAGCCGGGTGATGCGCGCCCAGGTCCGCTTGAGCGGATCGCGCACCGTGATGTGTAGCGTGCCGCAACCTTCGCAGGAGAGTTCGATCTTGTCGCCGTCCATAAACGGGTTGAGCCCCCGATGATTGGTCCCAGTCGCCAGAATATCGCCCGGGTGGAGGGTATGGATGGCGGTGACCCACTCAATGCAGCGCGGAATCTTGTGCGCCATGTCGTCGGTATTGAAGTTCTGATAGACCGTGCCGTTATTGGTAAGCGTGATCTGCAGCTTATGCGGATCCTTGATCTCGTCCTTGGTGACGATGTAGGGGCCGATCGGCGCGAACGTATCGCGTGACTTCATCTGGTAGAAAACGTTGGTTGGGGGCACCACGCCACGCGCCGAACCATCGATGAAATTGGTATAGCCAAAAATGTATTTCATCGCGTCAGCCGCCTTGACGTGTGACGCACGCCTACCGATGACGACGGCGAGTTCCGCTTCGCCCTCGAAGATGCTCGCCGCCATATCGGGCAGCGCCATAGCGCCGCGGTCGCCGATGATGGCACCCGGGGATTTCATGAAGGCGTTGATCGGCGCCGGCTCGGAGAGCGTGCCATCTTCCATGTAATTGACCGCCATGCACACGATGTTCTCGGGCTTCGGCAACGGCGGTCGAAGCTTCACTTTCGACAGCGGCTTGCTCTTGCCCTTTTTGGCGGCTGCCGCGAGCCTGCCTTTATACGCGCTCCATTTCTCGATCACGGTGCGGATCACGTCCTGCGGGCCCAGCGCCTTGATGCCTTTGGCGACGGACGAGACATCGACTATCTTGTCGCCGACCACCACGCCCAATTTGTAATCGTCAAAAAACGCGAGTCTCATTTTTGTCCCCTAGCTTTTCCGAGCGTCAGTTAATAGCACCAGAGGCATTTGACACAACAACTGAGCTGCCAACGTTGACGCCTCTGGCTCAACCGTCCACGGCGACTGACTAAGAAATACGCATTTCATAACAAGTGTGTGGGACCGCTAGAAACGCTGCCGCTGCCCCGCAAACCACGAATGTGGCGTCAGAAGTTCGAATCTCCTCGGACGCGCTGTCTTTTCAATTATTTACGCCATTCGCGGGCAGCCTTAGTTAAGATGCAGATCGAATTCGTCGACCAGCGGGGCGGCTTGTTTCACCGTGTCGTCGATAACGTCCTGCATCTCTTGCGGAGTGGATGACATCGGAACGGAACCGGATGTGGCGAGGAGCGCTCGATAGTCGTCTGATTTGAGAATCGGCGTGATTTTGCTGTTGAGCAGATTGATGGCCGGCTGCGGCGTGCCCGCTCCCGCGCAAATGCCGAGCCAGGCAAAAGTTACGATCGGAATTCCGCTTTCCGTCAAGGTCGGCACGTCGAGTGCGGATGCGAGACGCTCTTTACCTGTCACCGCCAGCACTTTGATCTGCTTCCCCTCATAAAGCGGCATCACGGCGAAGGGCGGTCCGACAAACAGATCGAGTTGGCCCGACGCAACTTCATGCAGCGCATCTGCCGCGCCTTTGTAGGGGATGCCGGTCATGCTTATGCCAGTGACCTTTTCCAGGCGCTTCGCCACCAGGTTCTGGCTGGAGCCGATTCCGAGGTGACCGTAATTCAGCTTGCCGGGATTGGCTTTGCCATATTGCACGAGCTCGGCGAATGTCCTCGCCGGATTATTGTTAGAGACTGCGATAGCGTAGTCGTAACGCGCGATGAGCGACACCGGCGCGATATCCGAAACTTTGTAGTGCGCATCTTTGTACAGGAGCGTGTTGACCGGGTCGAAATAAGTGCAAGCCAAGAGCGTGTAACCGTCACGCGGCTGGTTCAGCATGTCATAGGTCGCGAGCATCGATCCGGCACCTGGCTTGTTCTCGACGACCACCGGCTTGCCAAGTTCGCTGCCGAGTTTGTCCGCGAGGAAGCGAATGGGAATGTCGGTCGGGCCGCCCGCGGTGAAACCCACGACAATGCGGATCGGTCGCGCCGGGTAATCGCCCGCCGTGGCGTCTGGCGCGGCAAAAGGCGATAAGGCCGCCGTGATGACGACGAGTATTGAGGCCTTGAGCGCGCGCGTTTCCCGTACAATGCGAAACATTTTTATCTTGTCCTGATATTAGCTTGTTTATTGCGCGCTCATGGCGTGCGGCGGGTTCGTCATGGCAGAAAGTCTTTGATGTCGACGGCGTCGAAATTCGGCGGCAGCGCCATATCGAAGCGGGCGCGCTCCTTGGGCAGCGTTACGGCCGGCTTGGTCGCATCGATCATCCATTTTGTGCCGACGCGCTGGAACGCCTCCACGCCGGGAATGACCGGTGACGCATTATCGAGACCCCACACTTTGACGTTCGGGATGAGGATGACGTCACGGTCAGCGCGTACGCGAGTCGCGAGCGACCACATGATTTGGCGCAGATCCGAGGCATCGATGTCGTCATCGACGGCAATCGCCATTTTCGGTTGCTGATAGGGCCCGGCAAGTGCCGCCATCAGCGCGGTCTTGGCCTGACCTTCCACTTTCGGCCGTAGCTTGATGACGAGCGTCATCAGTCCCGACACGGTCAGAAGCCGCACATCGAGGAGATCGAGGCCGCCGTCGACGACGCGCAGATGTTCCATCGTCGCAAGCTCTATCCCGAGCCCGGTGGTCGATTGCGTGTCGGTCGGCGGAAAGCCGCAATGCAGCGCGTAATAAATCGCGTCGCGCCGCCGCGTGATCGCCTTGAGACGAAATACGTGGGCTTGGCCGGGATCGGGATAGGTACCGGTAACTTCGCCGAACGGCCCCTCGGGCTCGAGATGATTGCCCGGCAGCAATTCGCCCTCGAGGACGATCTCGGCTTCGGCCGGTACATCGATATCCACCGTTTCGCATTTGACAGTGCGAATGCTCTGGCCAAGGAGGCCGCCGGCTAGTCCCAGTTCGTCGATGCCAGGACTGGTCGTATAGCCCGCCGACAGCCAGATTGCCGGATGGACGCCAATGACGATCGCCACCGGCATCGGCAAGCCGCGCGCGGAATATTTGTCATAGACGGCGCGGGCATGACGCGGGAGCATCACAAAGCCGGTCTTGTCGCGGCCGTTGATCTGCTGCCGGTGCAGCGAGAGATTGCCGACGCCGGTATCGGGATCTTTGACAAAGGTGATGCCGGAAGGGATGTAACGCGCGCTGTCACGCGCCGAGACTTGCATCGCCGGCAGATCGAGCAAACTTGCTTGATTGCCGAGCAGTTTCACGTCCTTGACCGGAGCCTTGCCCGCATATGGTGTCGCTGGGATCGGCTTGCGAAACCGCTCCCCGATGTCCTGCAGAAAGGTCGCTTCATCGAGTCCCAGCCCGATGGCCCATTTACGGCGGTCCGCAACGATTTGACTGCACGCCGTCCAGCCCGGATGGCCCTCGATTTTGGTGAACAGACTCGCTTTGCCGAGCTCCGCATAGGTTTTCCATTCGACGGCCGACATGTTTTGCGTCGGATGCACCGGCTTTTGAAAGCGAATGAGTTCGCCGCGGGCTTCGAGCTCGGCGAGGAAGGTGCGATACGATTGGTCGAGATTGTCGCCCTGCATCGGAGCGCGATGGGTGATGGCTTGGCTCATGTCGCATTACTCATGGCATGCATCTTTGGTGTGAAGCAGAGTCTTCACGACTTCTCTGATCTCGCCGCCGGCGGAATTTAAGGAGCGTATTCAGGCCGCTTCGGCGTAAACACATCGAGGTTGATCACCGGCTCGTCGCCGATGACTTCACCCCAATGCGTGACATTCGACGGGATGACGACCAGCCCGCCCGGGCCGATATCATGGACCTGGTCGCCGATGTGAAAGCGCAGCGTGCCGGAGACGATATAGGCGATCTGTTCGTGCGGATGGCTGTGCGGCCGCGGCTCATGCCCCGGCATCAGGCGGTGCAGGGCGACGGTAGCGGCGCTTCCGGAGAACGCCTTTTGCTCGACGCCCTTGCGGATCTCCCTCCATTCCATCGCGCTCCAGTCGATTTTGTGGATGTCCATGTCGGTCTTCTCCATTGCTATTTTGCAGAGCCAGGTTATTTCGCGGAGCCAAGCAGGCCAGTCGGTCGGATGAACAGGAACAAGAGAAGTATAGACAGCGCCGCGATGTTCTTGAATGCCGAGCCGAGATAGACGATGGCCAGCGCCTGGACGACGCCGAGAAAGATGCCGCCGGCGAGCGCACCGAGCGGCCGGCCGAAGCCGCCCACGATTGCCGCGATGAAGCCGCTGATGGCGAAGGGCACGCCGAGATTGAAGGCCGTATATTGCGTCGGCGTGATCAGCACGCCGGCGAAGGCGCCAAGCGCGGCACTGAGCCCGAAGGCCAGCGCCAGCATGCGCGACACGGGAATTCCTTGCAGCGCCGCGGCGTCGCGATCGATCGCGCAGGCCCGCATCGCCTTGCCGGTCTTGGTCGAAGAGAAAAACAGCGCCAAGAGCGCGATTGCCAGTGCCGAGCCGCCGACAATCCAGAGGAACTGAAAGCTTATGGCGAGAGTGCCGACGTGCAATGGCGGCCGGTCGGTGAACATCGGCAGGCTTTTGGGCTGATCGCCGGCGACGATCAAGGTCAGGCGCTCGATGACGGTTTGCGCCGCGAGCGTGGCGAGGATCATGACGAAGGTCGCTGATTGGCGGTCCCATAAGGGACGCACGACAATGCGTTCGAGGACGACGCCCAGACCGGCGCAAATGACAATGGCCAGAATTCCGGCAAGCGGCAGGGGAATGCCGTAGCTCTTCAGCGCCGCGCTCGCCACCATTCCACCGAGCATCACGAAGGCGCCTTGCGCGAAATTCACGATGCCGCTGGCGTTATAGATGACGCAGAAGCCGATGCCGATCAGGCCGTAAACGCAGCCTATCGCGACGCCGCTGGCAATCGCTTGCATGACGAGGTCAAGCAAGGGCGGCCTCCGCTTGCCCGAGATAGGCGGCGATGACGTCGGGGTTCTGGCGCACCTCGGCCGGTGTTCCGCTGGCGATGACCCGGCCGAAATCCAGCACCGCGATCCGCTCGGCCACATTCATGACCAGACTCATGTCGTGCTCGATGAGGAGAATCGCAGTCCCGGAGGCGGCGATCTGCCGGAGCAGATTGGCGAGGCGCTGCGTCTCCTCGCGATTGAGGCCGGCGGCCGGCTCGTCGAGCAACAGCAATTTGGGCTCAGCTGCGAGCGCGCGCGCGATTTCGAGGAGGCGCTTTTGTCCATAGGGGAGGGCGGAGGCGAGGATGTCGGCGCTGTCGGTGAGTCCCGTCTGTTGCAGTAGGGCGCGTGCGGCCGATTCCACTGCCGCTTCTTGCCATATCGCGAGGTTCGGTATCAGTGCGGTAAGAAGGCCGCCGCGGGTGTGAAGATGGCGTCCGACCTTGACGTTCTCCAGGACCGTCAGGTCATCAAATAATTGGACGAGCTGAAATGTCCGAACCAGCCCGCGTTTGGCGATCCGCTCCGGCGCGACGCCCGTAATGTTCTCGTCCCCGAAAAAGACGTTGCCGGCGGTCGGCGTATTGAAGCCCGAGATGATATTGAACAGGGTGGTCTTGCCGGCGCCGTTCGGACCGATGATCGCGGTGATGCCGCGCCGGGGAACCTCGAGCGAAACGTTTTCGAGGGCGACGAGGCCGCCGAACCGGCGCGTGACATTATCGAGCCGCAGGATGCTCATAGAGGCTTCCTGCGCGGAAGCGACGACAGGAGTTTCGGCAGCGACGCAATGCCGCCGGGCGCATAGATCAGGATCAGGATCAGAACCGCGCCATAGGCGAGGTCCTGATATTCGTTGAAGGTGCGAAATGTCTCCGGCAGCAGCGTCACGATCAGCGCGCCGAGCGCCGGGCCAGCAAAGGTGCCGATGCCGCCGATATAAAGCATGGTGAAAGCGAGGACGACCATGTGCAGCCCGAATACTTCAGGGCTGACGAAGCCGACGGCATGTACGAACAAGGACCCGGCCAGCCCCGCATAAAACGCCGAGATCATGAACGCCGAGAGCTTGTAATGCGCGACGTCGATGCCGAGCGCACGCGCGGCGTTCTCGCTGCCGGCGATGGCGACGAAGGCGCGCCCGAGCCGGGAGCGGCGAATGCCGGCCGCGGCGAGCACGCCAAGCGCGGCGATGACGATGAGCAGAACCAGAACGCCGCGATCGGACGTCACGGTGAAGCGTCCAATGCCGAGCGGCGGAATGCCGGAAATGCCCATATAACCCTGAGTCACCGATCCCCATTCGACCGCGACGTCGTAGGCGATCAGGCCGATGGCAAGCGTCGCCATGGCAAGATAGTGGCCGCGCAGGCGCAAGGTCGGGTAGCCGATGATCAAGGCGCAGGCGAGGACGCCGGCGAGGCCGAGCGTAGCCGCGGGAAGCGGCTCCCAGCCATAGGTCGCCGTCAATACCGCCGACGCGTAGCCGCTCACCGCGGCGAAAGCACTGTGACCGAAGGAGACCTGGCCGGCATAACCCATGAAGATGTTCAAGCCGGTGACGAAGATCGTGTAGATCGCCGCGATCTGCATCACGGTCATCAGATAGCCACCGCGGATCAGCACGTAAATAACGAGCGCTGCGGCGAGGCTCCACACCGCGAGCAGCGCGGGATTGCCGCCGCGCCCGGCCCAGATCGAGCCGCGCTTAGCCCAGATAGAAATTAGCGAGTTCATCGTGCGACTTGACGGTGCGAGGATCGATTTCGGCGGCAATGCTGCCGACGGACATGAGGTAAGCGCGGCGCGCAAGCCTGAGCGCCAGCGGCGCCTTTTGCTCGACGAGCACGATCGGAAGGCCGTTGCGATTGAGCTCGCCGAGCTTTTCCAAAATTTCCTCAATGACCCTGGGCGCGAGCCCGAGCGATGGCTCGTCGAGCAGGAGGATCTTCGGGTCCGCCATCAAGGCCCGGCCGATCGCCAGCATCTGCTGCTCGCCGCCGGACAATGAGCCGGAAGCCTGCGGCAAACGTTCTTTCAGGCGCGGAAACAGCGCCAGCACGCGATCATGCCGCCGCGCAAATTCCGCGCGATTGCCCTTCAAGAGATAGGCGCCGAGTTCGAGATTTTCCGCAACCGTCATCGGCCCGAAAATGCCGCGCCCCTCGGGCACCAGGACGAGCCCGCAGGCCGCAGCCGCCACCGGGTTGCGCCGCGGCACGTCGGCGCCGCGAAAGCGAACGCGCCCTTGGGTCGGAACGAGGCCCAGCAGTGCGCGCATCAATGTCGACTTACCAGCGCCGTTCGGGCCGAGCACGGCGACGAGCTCGCCGTCATCGACATGCATGTCGACGAGTCGCAGGGCTTCGACGTGGCCATACCACGCGGAAAGCCCTTCGACTTCGAGCATAGGCGCCA
Organism: Bradyrhizobium sp.; assembly: GCA_035483915.1. Classification (GTDB taxonomy): domain Bacteria; phylum Pseudomonadota; class Alphaproteobacteria; order Rhizobiales; family Xanthobacteraceae; genus Bradyrhizobium. The sequence goes on along the minus strand of DATHPL010000431.1, from coordinate 6,801 downwards.
TCGTCGACGTCACTTCACCACTTTGACTTGGCCGTCGATGATCGTCGCCAGCAGCAGCGGATTTTCCGTGATGCCCTGATGATTGGTGGCGGAGAAGTGATAGATCCCCGTCGTGCCTTGGAATCCGTCGATGCTTTCCAGTGCATCGCGCACTTTCGGACCGTCGGCCGCTTTCGCCTTCGCGGTCGCAGCGGAAATCACCGTCACGGCATCCCAGCCGCGGCCGGCCCAGTTCGGATCGCGATCGCCGTACTTCGCGCGCCACGGTTCGAGGAATTTTGCAATTTCCGTCTTCAACGCGCCGGCGGGAAGCACGTCATAGATCTGCGCCGGCGAGGCCACGAAGAAGAACTTGTCGCCGAGCACCTCAGCCACCGGCCGGAACACGGCGACGTCCTCGAGGCTCGTCAACATGATCATGTCGAGGCCGAGCTGCTTGATATTCTTCGCCGCGGTCAGCGTCGTGCCGCCCAGCCCGATCTTGATGATCGCGCGGGCGCCGGCGGCGTACATTTTCTGAATCTGCACGCTCAGATCGGCGTCGTCGGTCTTGTATTGCTCGTTACCGACGATTTCGAGGCCGTAGTCGGCCGCTTCCTTCTCTGCCGCCGCACTTTGCGCATTGGCGTAAGGCGAGGGGTCGTGCAGGACGCCGATCTTCTTGATCGTGGTCTTGTTCTTGAGATAATCGAGCCGCGTCTCGACTTCGAAACGGGGCGGCGGAATGGTGGTGAACGCCCAAGCCACTTGGTCCGGCTGCTGCGGCAGGATGGAGCACAGCACCATGGGCGTCTCGGCCTTCATCACTAGCGGCGCCGCGGCGAAATTGCCCGCCGACACGCAGCCGCTCGCGAACACGTTGACATTGTCAGAGCTGATCATCTTGCGATAGGCGGTCACCGCTTCCTGCGGTTCGGACCGATTGTCCTCGACGATGACCTGAACCTTGCGGCCCAAAATGCCGCCTTTGGCATTGAGTGCATCGACTGCGACCTCGACGCCGTCGCGCCAGGCGCGATCGACGGTCGCCGCGTAGCCGGTGAGGCCGGCGGACATGCCGATCTTATAGACGTCCTCGGCCTGCGCCGTACCGGCGGCGAGCAGAGAAAGCCCGAGCGCTGCGATGGAGCAATTGGCGATGGCGCCAAAAGCGTTGTGAGACCGTTGAGACTTGAACATTACCCCTCCCTCTACTCTTGTTGTTTCGACCGCGTTTAAACGCAGTCTGCGTGCTGGTTCGTCGGCTAGTCGAAGATGAATTCCCGCATATTGGGGATCTTCAACACCTCATAGGCGGTCGAGTTCAATTTCAGCGAGATCGCCTTGGTGCAGGCGCGCAGCAACTGAAGCTGTTCCGGATCAACCGGATCGTGGACATGCTGCGTCGTGCCGACGACAGCGATAGCGCCGACCAGCTTGTTGCCGAAGTCGAGGATCGGAGCCGCGACGGCGGAAATGCCGAGCACGGTTTCATCCATGGCGACGTCGTAGAGTTGCTCGCGGATGCGCGTCAGTCTTTGCCGCAATTGCGCCGGATCGACGATGGTGCGCGGGGTGAGCGGTTGCAGCTTGCGGGCGAGAATGCGCTGCTGCAGTTCGGGCGGCGAGAAAGCGAGCGTGACCCGGCCTTGCGCCGACGAATAGGATGGCAACCGGTAGCCGAGCCGCACCGAGATGGTCACCAGATTGGGGCTGTCGAACACGGCATTGGCGATGGCGTCGCCACTCGCCGGCAGGCTCAAAACCACGGTTTGGCGGGTGAGATCGCGCAGCCGCATCATATAGGGCTCCGCCAGCCGCCTCAGATCGAGCTGATCGGCCGCGGCCTGGCCGATATGCGCAAGCTTCGGCGCCAGCCGATAGCATTCGGTCTGTGCGTCCTGATCGACAAAGCCGAGAAATTTCAGCGTCGACAGATGCCGGTGGATTTTCGCTTTCGGCTCGCCGAGCGAGTGGGCGAGCGCGGTCAGCCGCACCGGCTGGGCGGCAGCGGCCAAAGCCTCGATGATCTGTGCGGCGGTGACTACGGATTGAATGACGCCCGAGCCCTGGGCCCTTTCGTCGTCATCCGTCGCTTCAAGCGCATCCGACATCATACAAGCGTTTCCTGCGGCCTCAGAAAGTTGTATCGCTGTGAGAGACATATTTCTTATTTACGGAACACCTACCTATAAATATATCACGCGTCAATGCGCTTGGTATTTGATCAAGGGCTACTTCTCGTATATAAACGATACTCAGTATCGCAATAAGATACACTGTATCGTAAAAAGGAAGCCCACGGAATGTCGCGTTACGCGCTCGCCGTTGATATTGGCGGTACCTTCACCGACGTCGTTTTGCGCAGCGCGTCGGGCCAAACCGTCGTCGACAAGACCCTCACCACGCCGGAAAGTCTCGACATCGGCTTTTTTCGCGCTGTTGACTCGGTTCTGAAGAAGGCGGGAGTGGCTTCCACCGCGGTGACCGATGTCATCGTCCACGCCACCACCGTTGTGACGAATGCGGTCATTGAACGCAAAGGGCCGAAAACGGCGCTCCTAGTCACCGAAGGCTTCCGCGACATTTTGACCATCCGCGACGAGCATCGGTACGAGATGTTCGATCCGCAGATCGAATTTCCCGAGCCGCTGATTCCGCGAGAACTGACATTCGGCGTCATCGAACGGGTCCTGGCGACGGGCGAGGTGCTCACGCCGCTCGATGAGCGGAACGCCGTCACCGCCGTCGGCGAGCTCAAGCGCCAAGGCGTGGTCTCGGTCGCCGTCTCCTTCCTCAACGCCTATATCAATCCCGCGAACGAGCGGGCGATGCGCGACCTCATCGTCAAACATGCGCCCGGCATGTATGTGTCGATCTCGTCCGACGTTGCCCCGCAAATCCGCGAATATCCGCGCACGTCGACGGTGGCGATGAATGCCTATACGGCGCCGATCACCGAGCCTTATCTCGAAGCCCTGCGCGCCGGATTAAGAGAGCGCGGCTTCGCCAACGATCCCCTCATCATGCTGAGCAATGGCGGTGTCATCGGCATCGACATTGCGAGCCAGTTTCCGGTGCGCATGGTCGAATCCGGTCCGGCGGCAGGCGCGCTTGCTGCGGCTTATTTCGCCGACGTACTCGGGCTCGACCGGCTGTTGTCCTTCGATATGGGCGGCACGACCGCCAAAGCCTGCATTATCGAGGATCGCCAGCCGCTCGTGATCGGCGATTTCGAGGTCGACCGCATCTACCGTTTCAAATCCGGCAGCGGCCTGCCGATCCTGATTCCGTCCGTCGACATGATCGAAATCGGCGCCGGTGGCGGCAGCATCGCTTCCGTCAGCGATCTCGGGCTTCTCAAAGTCGGGCCGCAGAGCGCCGGCTCCACGCCGGGGCCGGTTGCCTACGGACGCGGCGGCCAAAAACCGACCGTCACTGATGCCGACCTGGTGCTCGGTTATCTCAGCGCCGACAATTTTCTCGGCGGCGACATGAAGCTCGATCGCGCCCAAGCTGAAAAGCAGCTCAGCAAGCTCGCAGAATCTCTCGGCACGACCACGCTCGAGGCTGCGGCCGGCATTTACCGCGTCGTCGGTGAATCGATGACGGCTGCAGCGCGCGCCCATGCCGTCGATCGCGGCATCGATTATCGCGGGCTGCCGCTATTTGCCTTCGGCGGCGCCGGCCCTGTTCACGCTTGCTACGTGGCCGATTTGCTGGACAGTCCGGTCGTTATTTACCCGCCGCTGGCGAGTGTGCTCTCCGCCTTCGGCACGCTGGTCACGCCGCCGCGGCTCGACCTCTCGCGCGGCGCGCTGGCGCGGCTGTCCGCGCTCCATTGGCAGCGCGCCGACGACATTCTCACCCAGCTTGTGGACGATGCGCGCAAGGGGCTCGCCAGCGCGGGCTGTGCGCCAAGCGACATCACCTACCGCTTTGGCGCCGATATGCGTTATTTCGGCCAGCAGAACGAAGTGACGGCATGGTTCGAAAGCGATCCCCGGCGTAAGCACGACCCAACCTGGCTGCGCGAAGTCTTCGAGCTGGGCTATGAACGACTGTATAGCCTGCGCCTGCCGGAGGTCGACATCGAAATCGTCAGCTGGCGCATTGTCGCGACCGGCCCCGCGGCGTCGCGCGACAGCGTGCCGGCGCTCTCCGCCATGCCGGGAAAGCCGCGCAACAAGCGCAAGGCGCGCTTCGGCGGCAAGGACGTCGATGCACCGGTCTATGCGCGCGCCGATCTTGCCTGCGAGCAAATCGTGCCAGGTCCTGCGATCATCGAAGAGCGCGAGACCACCATCATCATTCTTCCCGGCTGGCAGGCCAAAGTCGATCGCACCGGATGCATTATGGCGTCCAAGGAGGAATGAAGATGGACGGTATCGAACTCGAAATCGTCTGGAGCAATCTGATTAGCATCGTCAGCGAGCAGGCAAAGGCGCTGCGGCGCATCGCGTTCAGCCCGATCGTCCGTGAAGCCGGCGATCTCGCCAACGCGCTCTTCGACCGGCGCGGCCGCATGGTGGCGCAGGCCGTGACCGGCACACCCGGCCACATCAATTCGCTGGCGGCGGCGGGCAAACACTTCGTCGAGGCCTTTCCAACGCAGACGCTTAGTCCCGGCGATGTCCTGATTACCAACGATCCCTGGCTTTCGGCCGGGCATTTCTTCGACATCACCGTGATGTTGCCGGCGTTTCACAAGAACCGCCTCATCGGCTTCTTCGGCTCGACCATCCATCACACCGATATCGGCGGCTACGGCGTCGGCGCCGGCGCGCGCGATGTGCATGAAGAAGGTCTGTGGATCCCGATGCTCAAGCTTTATGAGGCCGGCGAACCGAGCAAAGTCTTGCATGAAATGATCCGGCGTAACGTCCGCACGCCCGATCACGTCTTTGGCGATCTCGCGGCTCAAGTGTCGAGTGGCCGGCTGGCCTGCAAACGGCTGTCAGCCTTGCTCGATCGGCAAGGTTACGATGACATTGACGAAATCTCGGAAGAGGTGATCTCGCGCTCCGAACAATCGACCCGGCAGTCGATCCGCAAACTCAAGCCCGGCACTTTTCACGGCGAAAGCCAATTCGATGTGCCGGGCGGTGACGTTATTACGCTTAAGACCGCGGTGACGATCGACGCCAAGGAAGGAGAGATCCACATCGATTTTGCCGGGAGTTCAGGGCAAAGCCCCTATGGCATCAACGTAGTCATGAACTACACCCATGCCTACAGCACCTTTGCCATTCGCTCCTGCCTTGATCCCGAACTGCCTAACAATTTCGGCAGTCTCGCCCCGATCAAAGTGACCGCGCCGGAAGGCTGTATCGTCAATTGCAAATATCCCGCGCCCGTCAACGCGCGTCACGTTGTCGGCATGTATGTGCCGATGCCGATTCTCAAAGCGCTTTATCACGTCATCCCGGACCGCGTGCTGGCCGAAGGATCGGGCGCAGTCTGGACGATCCAAATTCAAGGTAAGAACGCTGACGACTCGCCGTTCACGAGTTCGATGTTCAATTACTCTGGCGGCATGGGCGCGCGCCGGACTAAGGACGGACCTTCGGCGACCTGCTATCCGACCGGCGTCGCGGCCGTGCCGGTCGAAGTACTGGAGGCGTCCATGCCGATCGTGTTCAACAAAAAGGAACTTCGCATCGGTTCTGGCGGTGCCGGCGCATCCCGCGGCGGCGACGGGCAAACGATCAGTTGGCGCATGCGCACCGCCAGCCCATGGCTTCTCAATGCGGTCGCGAGCCGCACTACCTTTGCACCAGAAGGTCTCGGCGGCGGCGCGCCAGGCGCGTCTGGCCGTTTTCTGGTGAACGGCAAAACCGTAACCGAAGCGCGCAAGATGGTCATGCAGCCCAATGACGAAGTGACGCTCGAAACGCCGGGAGGCGGCGGCTATGGCCGGCCGAGTAACCCGATCTGATCGAGTGCTACGAGTATTGAGGACGACCATGATCTCGGCCAGACTACGAATCTGCGGATGGAAGTTCGAACCTCTTCGCGCTCAATTCCTTCTGGCTTGGCGCAACTGGCACCCCATTACCAATGCCGCAGCAGGCAATTCCCACCATCAACTGACTAACAACGTACAATTTCTTAATCAGTCGAATTCGTTGTGCGCGGACCTTCCGCCTTGGTGTCTGCTTTTGAGCGTAGAGGCCGCCCGCTGCCACACTTGCCCTGGCCGCAATGCACGGAATCGCTCTGCCAGAATTCCCCTAGACTGCAAGGCTTGGTCAAGCTCAATAGGCGGCGCATCGATTGCCTCGTCGGTCAGCTGGAACGTGCCGTAATGGTGGCCGAATGCCAATTCGGCGCCGCAATCGATGAATGCCTGGGCTGCCTCGGCGGGATTCATATGCTGATCGCGCATGAACCAGCGCGGCTCGTAGGCCCCGATCGGCAAGATCGCGAGTTGCAACGGTCCGTAGCGCTGGCGTGCTTCCCGGAAATAGCGACCATCCCCATAGGCCGAGTCACCGACGACATAGATGCATCCGCCTGGCGTTTCGATGATAAACGATGCCCATAGCGACATGTTGCGGTCGGACAGGTTGCGCGCAGACCAATGTCGCGCGGGAACAAGCGTTACCGTCACACCCGATCCGACATCCACCCGATCGTCCCAATCGTATCCCTGTGCCGCGATTATAGGATCGTGATTTCTCATGATGGTGTCGTTGCCAAGGGGCGTGATGACGCGCGGGCAATGTGCAGCCGCGAGCCGCGACAGGGTGGTGACATCGAGATGGTCGTAGTGACCGTGCGATACCAGCACGACATCGATCGGCGGCAAGTCAGAAAATG
>DATHPL010000430.1:0-4104 GCA_035483915.1 Bradyrhizobium sp. | reverse complement strand
GCTGGTTTCTAGATTGGAGGTGTTATGTCCGACATCAGACCGGAGACGGAATACGCCACCCGTAAGCTCGTTGCTGGCGTCGAAAGGATCATCGGAGCCGTAGAGTATTGCTGGCTTTTGAGCGGTACCGACCGCGGTATTCGCGCGCGTCCAATGGGGCGTATCTTGGCGCGGCCGGGTGAGGACGAGTTGACCATCCGTTTTCTGACGGATGGCCGATCGAAAAAGGCGGCGGATATTCGTCGCTCGCAAGATGTTACGCTTATTTTTCAACAAGAGGCTGAGGACGCGTATGTCTCGTTACAAGGAACCGCGCGTCTGAACGAAACCAAGGAATATGTTCAGGCCCTGTGGAAGCAAGCATACAGCCGTTACTTTCCGACAATAGAGGATCAGGCGCATGCAGCCTTCATTGAGGTGGAAATCGTTCGTATGGAGCTTTGGGTCCGCGGGCTAACGCCTGAACCGTTTGGCGTTCGCCCAACGATAATGACGCGTGAGCTTGATGGCACTTGGGTCTGCACGCGATGAGTATTTTTCTTCGGGAAGAGAACAGGATCAACCAAGCGCGCTGTTAGGAAAATCATGGGACGTCCGCTTTACGACAGCGCCGGCTTTCTTGAAGCCGCCAGGCTCTTGGCATCCGAGGGCGGGCCCGCCGCGGTGACGGTGGATTCGGTCGCGAACCGCCTCAAGGCCCCGAAGGGGTCTTTCTATCACCGCTTCGCGTCCCGCGATGTGCTGCTCGGCCAACTTTGGCTGAAGCTCGTGTTGGAGTTTCAGGTGGGATTTGTCGCTGCAATTCAGGCCGGCGACGGCCTCGCTGCTGCGCTGCATTTACCACGATGGGCCCGCGAACATCTGGAAGATACACGGCTGCTTTCGCTTTACAGTCGCCATGACTTCGTTCAGGGCGATTGGCCCGACGAGCTCAAAAAAGGGGTGCGTGAGCAGGCGGAGCGGCTTGAGCAATGCGTGGTTAAATTTTCGCGCGAGGTCTTCGGCCGCGCGGGTGCGCCTCAGATTCTTCGATCCAGGTTCGTGCTGTTGGAAGCGCCGGTCGCCGCAGTCAAGGGGCACCTCGCAAGGCGTGAAGCGCCGCCACCACTGGTCGATAAGCTGATCACGCGAACCTATCGCGCGATCGTGGAGGATAAAGGCGAATGAGGAAAAGTTGTTCTCAGGCAAGTCTCGTATCGTCAGCAGACTCGGCGGCCATTTATTCGCTTTTAAAGAATTCCGCGACGTATCCGTTCTGGTCAATGATAGACGAGTTCGAGCTGGTAAGGCCCGGCACGGACGAGCCGCACGGCGTGGGCTCGCAGCGCAAATTTCGGACTGGCCGCCTCGTGATGCATGAGGAGGTTGTGGAGCTCGTACCTGATCGGCTGACGGCGTACACGCTTTTGAGCGGCTTTCCCATGAACGAATACCGCGCGGAGACGATCCTCGATCCGATTGACGATGGAACCAAAATTACGTGGCGTTGCTCATTCTATCCAAAATATGGGGGAAGCGGCTGGTTTTGGCGACATATGATGTCCTACGTTTTCCGGCGTTTGGTACGCGGTGTGGCGCGCGCCGCCGAGAATCGCGAGCTGCGCCTGAAATTTCTCGCCGCCGCGCAAGGCAACGCGACTTCCAAGCATAGTCTGGCTTGAGACACTATTCTGCTTCCACAAGCGGACGTCGTCGCCTAACCGATCATCGGCGGATGCGACGATCAACGACCTTGCCTGACGAGAATGCGCTCCGTGATAATGGGTCACGATACGTCACCGATGATGGATCAAGTGTCAGTATCGCTGACATGCCTCGGCAGAAAAGAGAGTCTTCGCGCTTTCGATTCCAAAGCGTGAAGCGCATAGCCGACTAAAAGAAATTGGTCTATTGTCCGCGATGCTCGGTCGAATTTCGATACTGACCTGGAGCCAGCTCGTGATCAAAACCTCAATCGCTATTGCTGCCAGCACCGCGGTGGGACTTTCGTCCGCGCAACCGGCGTTGGGACAACCAAACCGGATTCCGACTTCGATACGTTGAACGGTTGATATCTTTCCGCGCGGACTGCAGCGGCCTGTCGAGAAGAAACAGGATCAAACTTGACCAAATTCAACAGGAGAAACGTCGATGGGTAACAACTTGAAAAGTGCATGTGACGGGATTTTGCAAAGGACCGCGACGGGTAAGGACCGTGTTCCGGGCGTGGTGGCGATGGTCACCGACCGCTCAGCCAACGTCTACGAAGGCGCCGCCGGCGAGCGTATCCTTGGCGCCGGTCAGGCAATGACTACCGACACCGTCTTCGCCATCTTCTCGACCACAAAAGCGATCACCGGTACGGCGGTCCTGCAATGCGTCGAGGACGGTAAACTCGATCTCGACGCACCGGCCAAAACCTACGTCCCCGACATCGGCAAGCTTGAGGTGCTCGATGGGTTCGACGCCGCCGGCAAGCCAAAGCTGCGGGCGCCAAAGCGCGACATCACCACCCGCATGCTGATGCTGCATACGGCCGGCCTCGGCTATGACTTCTTCAACGCCAATTACCTGCGCCTGGCGCAGGAGCACGGCCAGCCAAGCGTGATTACCTGCTCGAAAGCGTCACTGATGACGCCGCTCCTGTTTGATCCCGACGAAAAATGGGAATACGGCAGCAACATCGACTGGTGCGGCCAGATCGTCGAGAGTATCCGCGGCAAGCGCCTCGGCGAGGTGATGAAGGAGCGGATATTTATGCCGCTCGGCATGGAGGACATCGCCTTTTCGCTGACGCCCTCGATGCGGGCGCGCCTCGCCGCCATCCACCAGCGCGAACCCGACGGGTCGCTCACCCCGCTGCCCGATCTGCAATTGCCACCTGACCCGGAAGTCCACATGGGCGGCCATGGACTCTACGCCTCGATTGGCGAGTACATGAAGTTCATCCGCATGTGGCTGAACGACGGCGCAGGACCGGACGGCCGTGTGCTCAAGCAGCAGACGGTCGAGGCCGCTGTCCGCAACGGCCTGCAAGCGCATCAGACCGTCACGATGCTGCCCGGTGTCATTCCGACTCTGTCAAACGATGCCGAGTTCTTCCCCGGCCTGAAGAAATCCTGGTGTCTCACCTTCATGGTGAACGACGAGGACGCACCGACCGGCCGGCCGGCCGGAGCAATTGGCTGGGCCGGGCTCGCCAACACGTTCTATTGGATCGATCGAAAGAACGGGTTTGGCGGGTATTGGGCGACCCAGATCCTGCCATTCGGCGACCCGACTTCATTCGTCGGCTACATGGACTTCGAGACGGCCGCCTACGCGGCAGGCGAGGCGCGCGCGGCGGCTTGATGCCGAGCGGCGCGGCCTTGCTGCACCACGGCGCATCGCGGGTTCGAAACAGAAACGGATCCAGGGGCGCCGTGAGCGCATGCTTCACGATGGTGCCGGCACAGATCGCCCTGTCTGCCACTCGCGCGGGATGACCCGCGCGCGTGGAGTGGAAACTCATGTTTGCTGGTGGTCCTGCGATTCCAGCATTCGCAAATATGCGTCCGAAACGAGATGCGAATGTCAGAATCGGACCACTAGCGCATAGCGACAAGACAACGAGACCAAAGATACGGGGGAGAACGCTCACAACAGGAGGTGTGTCATGACGAACCTGCAAGGCGAGTCGCAAAGGACTGGCGCTAAAACCGACTTCGACGCCGTCATCATCGGCGCCGGCTTCTCCGGCATGTACATGCTGCATTCGCTGCGGGACAAGCTCGACCTGAACGTCACTGTGTTGGAGGCCGGCGACGGCGTCGGTGGAACCTGGTACTGGAATCGCTATCCGGGCGCGCGCTGCGACTCCGACAGCTACATCTACTGTTACACGTTCGACAAGAACCTGCTGCAGGAATGGAACTGGTCCGAGCGCTATCCGGAACAGGACGAGATCCTGCGCTACCTCGAACACTGCGCCGAGCGCTTCGACCTTAAGCCCGACATCCAGTTCGGCAAGCGCGTCGTCGAAGTGGCCTTCGACGACAACAGCGAGGTGTGGACGGTGCGCACCGACAAAGGCGACGTCGTCAGGGCGCGCTTCGTCATTACCGCGGTCGGCGCGCTATCGACCGC
>DATHPL010000429.1:0-17700 GCA_035483915.1 Bradyrhizobium sp. | reverse complement strand
CGCCAACAACTGGGTCGCACAAGGCGCCGCCCGCTGGGATCTGGTCGCCAACCAGATCAACCAATACGTCGTCGGCGCCGGCTATGTCGACGACTGCTTCGTGCTCGCCGCCAACTACGTCACCTCCTACTCCTATGCCACCACAACCTCCCCGCCCATCCTTGGCCATGCTTTCATGCTCCAGATCGGCCTGCGGACCATTGGAAGCGTCAATATTCCGATCCCCTGAGGCCCGCGAAGGCCGCCATTTACGCGTTTGCAAAAGTGCGTGCCTCACCGGGATGCAAATGTTAGAATCGGACCACTAGACTTTCGACGCGACGCCAACGATGCACCGCCGCGCCGGCCGAGGAGTCCATCATGTCGCTCGACAACATCTCCTTTGAGACTGCCGTGCAGTCTCGCGTCGACGAGATGGTCGATGCCTGCACCCGCTGCGGCAAATGCGTCGAGGCCTGCCCGAGCGTGAAGCCCGCAGGGCTTGCGAGTGCTGCGCCGACGGATGTCATCGGTGGTATCCTCGACATTCTCCGCGACGGCCACGGAGACGACGCATCGCGGAAATGGGCGCAGGCCTGCACACTCAGCGGCGAATGCATCACGGCGTGTGACGAAGGCGTCAATCCCCGCTTTTTGCTGGCCATGGCGCGCGTTGCGATCGCCAAAACCAATCACGATCTGCCGGCGCGGCGGCGCCAGGGCCTGGAGAAATACCGCGATCTCGGTCGCGATGTGGCGGTGCTGTCGCAGCTTCAGATCAACGATGAGGTGCTGGAGCGACTTGGCCAGAAATCGGCCTCGGTAAGCGCGCCGGCCGAGCCGCCGGACTTCGTGTTTTACACTGGCTGCAACGTGCTCAAGACGCCGCATATCGCGCTGCTCGCCCTCGACATCATGGATACGCTCCGCATCCGCTATCAGGTGATGGGCGGCCCAAGCCACTGCTGCGGCGTCGTGCAGATGCGGCCGGGCGACCTCGAAATGTCCGGACGGATGGGAACGAACAGCATCGAAAAGCTGTCGCATACCAAATCAGGCGAAGTGATTTCCTGGTGTCCGAGCTGCTACGTCCAGTTCACCGAAACCACCCTGCCCGCGCTCGAACGTCAGCGCGGCGCGCGTCCGTTCGAGATGACGCCGTTCATGCGCTTCCTTGGGCAAAGGCTCGACCAGCTCACACCGCATTTGCACAAGACCGTTCCAATGCGCGTCGCCCTCCATCGCCATCCCGGCGTCGCGGGGGTGATGGAGGCGGCGACGAAAATCCTGGGCGCCATTCCCGGCGTCACGATCGTCGACCTGAAGCAGCCCGCGCTCGGCTTGCAGGGCGTCAATCTCAGCGTATTGCCTGAATTCAAGCGCGAGCTGACGCTGAACGAATTTGAAGCCGCCCGCGACGCCGGCATCGACGCGCTTGTGACCGTCTATCATTCCGAACATCGCGAACTCTGTGCGCATGAGCGGGACTGGCCGTTCCGCATCGTCAACCTGCTCGAATTGGTCGGAGAGAGCATGGGATTGAAGCGCCACGATCGTTACAAGGAACTGAAGATGATGCAGGACGCCGACCAGATCGTCGCCGACTGCGCCGACCTGCTCGCGCATCACGCGCTCGATGCCGCCAAAGCCCGCGACGTCGTGATCAAGGGAATGCTCGCCGATCAGCCCTTGCCGCTGCGAGCGCGCAGCATATAGCCGATCCCGCGCACATTGGCGATCCGTGAGGGCAAGCCGTGCTCGTCGATCTTCCTGCGCAAATTGCTGATGTGGGCATCAACAACATTGGTCTCAATTCCAAGGTCATACTGCCACAAATCCTTCAGCAGCATCTCTCGTGTGACGATCTGGCCGGCGTGACGAAGAAAATATTCCAGAAGCTTGAGTTCACGTGGCAGCAGGTCGATTTTGTTGCCTCCGCGAAACACGGTCTGTTCGATCAGGTCCATTTCGAGATCGTCAACGCTTAGTCTCGTTGTGCGAACCTCGCCAAGGCGACGCAGCAGCGCTTCTGTCCTGGCGACAAGCTCCACCATATAGAAAGGCTTTGCGAGATAGTCGTCCGCCCCTGCCTTCAGGCCTTGGGCTATGTCGCCAACGGATGACAGCGCCGAGATGACGAGCACCGGAATTTTGATGCCCTGTTTGCGCATATCCTCCAGAGCGCGCAGGCTGTCCACGCCGTAAAGGAGCCGGTCAAGGATCAACATGGCGGCGCCGTTCGTCCGGGCAATATCCGCCACATCGGCCATGGAGACCGCGCGCACGAGATAACCGTTTCGCTCGAGTTCCGCCTTGATCTCGTTCGCCAGTTCTACCTCATCTTCGACAAGCAATAGAGTCCAGGCGGGGACCGACGGTCCCTTGCTCAAATGACTTCCTCCCCCTCAGGACAAAGCACCTGGGAAGGATGGCGTTTTGCTCACATGACTGAAACTTAAGAATATTTTAGGCGACGGCCCGAGCAGGGGCGGCCGATCATCCTCACTCCGACTTGTCGATATTCCAGAAGATAGGCGTCGCCGGGCCGTCGAGCACGCCGGAGAGCGAGGTGCGCCAGGCGCTCGGAATGAGATATTGGCCCAGCGGAATATAGATGGCCTCGTCGTAATTCTCTTTCTGGATTTGGTCGGCGAGTTTCTTTTGTTCTTCGGGTGAGGAAGCGCGCGCAAACGCATCACGCATGGCCTCCATCTTGGGATCATCCGGCCAGCCGAACCAGCCGCCGTTCTTGCCCTTGCCGCTGATCGACATATTGACAACGGGATTGACGACGTCGGCACCCACCCAGTTGGTGAAGAACATGTTCCAGCCGCCCTCCTTCGGCGGCTTCTGGCTGGCGCGTCGGGTCACGACGGTCTGCCAGTCGGTGGCCTGCACGTCGACCTTGAAGCCGGCATCGCGCAACAATTGCGCGGCCACGATCGGCTGGGCCTTCAGCGTCACCACATCGCCCGGCGCCATCACCACGACCGGCGTGCCGTCATAGCCGGATTCGGCGAGCAGCTTTTTTGCCTCCGCCATGCCGTTGCCCTTCACCAGCGTCTCGGCGCCGGTATCGGAGGCAAGCGGCGTGCCGCAGACAAAGATGGCCCCGCAGATCCGGTAATAATCGGCGTTGCCGACCAGCGCGTCGAGCACGTCCTTCTGGTTCATCGCCAGAAACGCCGCGCGGCGTATCCTGGGATTATCAAAGGGTGGATACAGGAAATTCATGCGGCCGAGCGTCTGATAGCCGAGCTTGTTCAAGGTCTCGATCTTCAGTTCCCTGTTGGCGGCGAGAACCGGCAACAGATCCCAGGGCGGGTTCTCCATGAAATCGATATCGCCCGACTGCAGCGCGTTCACCGCGGTCTGCGCGTCCGACATCGTGATCCACTCGACGCGATCGACCTTCACCACCTTGGCCCCGGAGGTCCAGCTCGGCGGCTCCTTGCGCGGCACGTAATCGGTGTTCTTGACATAGACCGCCTTGACGCCGGGCTGGAATTCCGACGCGACGAATTTGAACGGGCCGGAGCCGATCTGTTCCTTGATCTGCTGGCCGGGCGGGGTTTCCGCCATGCGCTTGGGCATCATGAAGGGGACGAGCGAGGATGGCTTTCCGATCGATTCCAGCACCAGGCCATAAGGTTCTCTAAGCTTCAGCGTGATGGTCTTTTCATCCGTGGCCTCAAGGCTCGCGGTGAAATCCATCAGCTTCTGGCCCATGCCGTCGTTGCGGCCCCAGCGCTTGAGCGACGCGACGCAATCTTCCGCGGTGACCGGCGCGCCGTCATGCCACTTCAAGCCGTCGCGCAGCGTGAAGGTGTAGGTCAATTTGTCGTCGGAGACTTTCCAATCCGCCATCTGCGGCTGGATCTTGAAGTTCGAGTCTTCGGCCAGCAGCGTGTCATAGACCATATAACCGTGGTCGCGGGTGATATAGGCGGTGGTGAAACCGGGATCGATCACACGCAGGTCGGAATGCATCACCGCGGTGATGGTCTTGGCGGATGCCGGCATTGCGGCCAGCGCGAGCACCAGCGCCGTCATCGCGGAACGATTCACACGCGTCCTCGGAAACAATTGCAAATGAAACAACGGCGAATTCCGGAACATGGTTTCTCCTGATGTGAAATCGGGCACGGCCGGCTAGTCACTGTGCATGTACTGCGTGTTTTGGCAGCAGTAACGTGCTGTAACTCCTCTACTATTTGAGACTTGCACCGGCTGCGTGGCACGTCAATTGGATTTCGCGCCGATAGTCTTCGGCGAAACGCAAATGGCGGCAGAGTTCGTCGCCGTTCCATGCGCGGATTCAAATTTCAAAAGAGCTAACTTGAAGCACGTTTCTGCCTTCTCGCGGCGCGAAGTGCGCCCGAGCGATGCATCAACATCGTCCCTCGAAAGATCGAGGGCGCAGGGAAAGCCGGATGCGCCGAGCGCACCCGCAGCCTTGCGTGCAAAAATAGAAAGCACGCAAGCAAGTCACCACAGGTTCGCCGGTCTCACCCGGCCTTCCCTGCGCAATGGTTTTAACGGCTTACTTCGCGCTCTCCCCGGTGACCGGGTTTTCTTGTCACCGTCGTTGACAGATCATCCGCCAACTTGACGCCAGCGTCGGGGCGCCAGGACCACACAACTTCGCCGTCCGCGCTAGTGCCGATTGTCTGACGGCGCCATCACGTCCATCGCATCCCGCACCCAACGTCCGTGACGATCGCGAAACGCCCCTCGAATGAGGCCGGGACGACACTCGCTCTATTGCTGTTTCTACCAATTCGCGAAGAGAAATATTTTTAACTGGAGGGCTGGACAGCAAATTGGCTGATTTGCCCGTCGGGCAAATCAGCCACGCCGGCGCGTCAATTGGATTTCGCGCGAACCTCGACATTGAAAGCGCAGTTACTTTGGCGAGGTGGCAGAAGGGTTGAATAATTTTTGTCCGTTCACTTGATACGCGCCGATCGCTTGCTGCCCGTCGGACGATACCAACCAATCTGCGAACACCTTTGCGGCGGCAAGCTTTGCACCCGCATGCTTCCGGGGGTCTAGCTCGATCACGTCATACCGATTGAGCAAGCGGGGATCGCCCTCGATAGCGACTATCAACGATCTCTTGTTGTTAAAGCTGAGCCAAGTGCCACGGTCGGATAAGGTATATGCATCCATCGCGCTCGCGGCGGTGAGTGCTTGACCCATGCCGCCGCCGATGTCGCGATACCATTTCTGTTTGATCAGCAGGTCCGGTGTCTGACCGGCCATCTTCCAGAGTCTCAGCTCAGCCGCGTTCGTGCCGCTCTTGTCGCCGCGCGAAACGAACGGCGCTTGCGAAGCGGCAATCGCCTTCAGCGCGGCAACACAGTCGCTTCCGCCCCTTACATGAGCCGGATCGGCCGACGGCCCAACGATGATAAAGTCGTTCCACGCGATTTGTCGCCGCGTAGAGCCGTGGCCTTCATCCATGAACTGTTGTTCAGCCTCGGGATCATGAACCAACAAGAGATCAGCGTCCCCACGCCGCGCGGTGTCCAGCGCCTTGCCCGTGCCCTGCGAGACGACGTTGACCGTGATGCCAGTCTTGGCCGTGAACTGTGGGAGAATGTGTTCCAATAGCCCGGATGCTTCGACCGAAGTTGTCGAGGCCAGCACGATGGATTGCTCGTCGGCAGAACTCGCATTGATAGCAGCGAGGATCGCGACCAGAGCCAACACGTTTCGAAGCTTGATCATACTTCGTCGCTCCCTGCTGTGCGCGCCCCTCCCGCCAGCGCGAAGACCGTCGCGCTGATCGAAATGCTAATTCCGACCAACACCGCACCGAGAGCCAAAGCCAACGACAGATCTCCTTGGCTTGTCTGAAGTGCGATGGTCGTGGTCATCGTTCTAGTCAAGCCGCGAATGTTGCCGCCGACCAAGATCACCGCCCCGACCTCCGATATGGTGCGACCAAAGCCCGCTAGCACGGCTGTGACAAGGTCCGCGCGAATGATCATCAGAACTTGCGGAACGGCCTGCAATTTCGTCGCGCCGTCGCTAGTCAATTCGTCGCCATAGCGCGCCCAGGCTCGTTCACTGGCGCGGTGGACCAGCGCCATAATGATCGGGATTGCAAGTATGGTCTGGGCTATCACCATAGCGGTTGGCGTAAAGAGCAGCGCGAGCGGGCCTAAAGGCCCGGCACGCGAAAGGGCGAGATAAAGCGCGAGGCCGACAACGACTGGCGGCAAGCCGAAAAACGCATTGATCAGCACAACGATTATTCGACGTCCGCGAAAGCGAAAAATCGCGAGCGCGGCCCCGATGGGCAGGCTGACGCCTGCCGCTATGGCCGTCGCAACCAAGCTAACCCTGATCGAAAGTTCGACAATCTCTAGTAAGTCGCGCAAACGGTAGCCAATCCGACAAAAACTGAGCTTTCAAGGTAGGCCACACAACGGCGTCGGCGCAACTGTCGCGCGCGAGGCCCTGCTTACATTTGCTGGTTTTCCAACTAGTCTCGCTGAGTACGGAAAGGCGGTGGCGGACATCATGTTGGTGCTACTGTTTGGGGCGGTTTCTCTGCTGTACGCTACAGTCGGCCAGGCAGGCGGGACCGCCTTTCTCGCTGTGATGGCCTTTGCCTCATTCCCCTCGAACGAGATGCGCCCCACCGCATTGCTGCTCAACATTGTTGCGGCAACATACTCGACTTGGCTGTTCAATCGCGGAAGCTTGGTGGATTGGGCTAAGCTTCGACCTTTCCTGCTTGCCTCCCTTCCTACGGCTCTGGTCGGCGGCTTCATCGTCCTGGACGAACGCTTTTATAAAACCGTTACCGGATTAATTCTTTTGTTTGCGGCCACGATCCTCGCCTTGCGACGAGCGGACGATTCAAAACCGGATCGTCCGATCTGGTTCTGGGGCGCGATCAGCATAGGCGCCGCCGTCGGTTTCGTGTCCGGGCTTACGGGCGTCGGCGGCGGTGTGTTTCTCGCGCCCATACTCATCGCATCGCACCGGGCGTCCCCAAAACAGACAGCCGCGCTTTCAGCGCCGTTCATCTTGGCAAATTCGGTGGTAGGGCTCGCGGGTGCTCTATACGCGGGACAGGCCCCTACTGCTGATACGTGGCTGTTTGTGCTTGCGGCGCTGGCAGGTGCCATGATCGGTGCAATCGTTGGCCTGCGCTGGTTGTCGCAAACTACGACGCGCTATATTCTAGCCGTGATTTTGGGCGCGGCAGGAGTTCAACTGCTATTTTTCTAACGCCCGATCCGTTTTCACGATGGTAGGAGTCGCGATCAGCCAACCCGGTTCCTCCGAGCATGCAAAAGTCGTCCGCGTCGGTCCCGTCCTTAAGTCTTCGTATCGATCTGGATACGGGAGGTCGTATTGGACCCGGTAAAATCCAGTTGCTCGAGAATATTCGTGCGGGTGGCTCGATCTCCTCCGCAAGCCGCGCCATGAGCATGTCCTATAAGCGGGCTTGGGACCTCGTGAACGAGATCAATCGCGTTTGTAGGCGCGCCGCCGTCGAACCGCAAAAAGGCGGCAAGAATGGTGGTGGCGCTATCCTTACGCCATTCGGCCTTTCACTCGTAGAGCGTTACCGGAAAATCGAGCGCTCTATAGAAGGAGAGGTCCACAAGGAACTTCTCGCGTTGCTGGCAGACGTTAAAGCCCCAAAGAAAGCCTAAGCCGCTGGCAAAGGGATGTTTAGCTTGACCCGCCAAGCACAATATCAGGGGCTCAGCGGCATCTTGATTGCGCAAGACTTGAGGATAAAAATGGAAGGCAGCCACCATGGCGCGCCACACTGCCCCATGGCTGGTTAGGCCCGGCGCGTGACTTACGGCTCGCGCTGGGCCGCTTACGGATGGCCTCACTGTTCGGGCTTGTAGCCGTCGTTCAGCGTTTGCAGGAACGCGATGATGTCGGCTTCGTCCTGCGCCGTCATCGCCGGCGTATCTCCGGGATGGCGGTTGAACGGCGGGTCGGTGACGTCGACATTGGCGTGATACTGCGCCGGGATGTCGTTGTACTTCTGCACTTTGCCGTCGGCGCCGACCGGATAGACCTTCTCCGGGTTGGTGTCGCGGAAATTGTAGAAGTCCATCACCTCCTGCAGGGTGTGGAACACGCCGTTGTGCAGGAAGGTGCGGCGCACGGCGGTGTTGCGCAAGGTCGGCGTCTTGAACATGCCGCAGAATTGCGTCTGGTCGGCGATGTCCTTGCGAACGGGACCGCAAACCCCGAGATCGAAAAAGTTGGGATCCTTGGTGTCGGCGAGCGCAAGATTGCGCGGCGTACCCAGCGCTTCATACTGCGTGTCGGTAAACAGCGGTGGCCGTCTGTCAGGGCCTGGCTCGGCCGTATGGCAGCCGGCGCAATTGGCCTTCTGAGGATCGTTGAACAGGCGAAGGCCGCGCAATTCAGCCTCGCTCAGGCGCGCCTTGCCCTCCAGCCAGTAATCATACTTGCTGGTATAGGGATGGAAGCTCGGCTCCTCGATCTGATAGCGCCCGACCGCGAACAACGCCTCGGCCGCCAGGAGCTTTGTGTCCTTGTAAATTCTCTCGCCGAACAAGGTTCCAAATTTGCTGGCATACGGCGCATGACGCAGTTTCTCGGCAACGATCTCGAGGCTGCCGCCGTCCATCTCGCGCGGATCGAGCAGCGGACCTTCCGCCTGGATCTGAAGGGTGTGGGCGCGGCCGTCCCAGAACAGGCCTCCTTGCGGAACGATATTGGCGCTTTGCGCTGTCTGCATCGCGATCTTGTCCGCGCGCGCCGCAGTCTTGCTGGCCTCAACCTGCTGCGCGATATCGACGTTCTCGTTCGTCGTATCATCGGGGCCGATGCTGAATTCGGGCTGCCGTTCCAAATATGTCAGCGACGGAACAGCGCGCATGCCCGGCGACGTCAGGTTCGGGCCGCCGAGCATCACGGACGCATCGTTCGGCGGACCATAGGCGTGATCCGGGCTGTGACACGACGCGCAAGCCACCTTGCCCGACGACGACAGGGTGGTGTCGAAAAATATGTCCTTCCCCAATCTCGCCATCGCGGAGAGCGGCTGGACGGAGGGGCGAAGCAGACGAATCGGTTTCGGATTTTCGCCGGTCGGTGTTTGCGGCTCGGCAGCGAAGACGGCGCCGGCCAAAAGGCCGGCGCCGAGGAACCACACGATCGTGCGATTGAACATCTCACTCACTCTCGGTTTCAGTTGGTCTTGCTGTCCACGGTGCCGAAAGTCGGATCGAGAACCAGCTTCCGGGTGGGCTTCTGAGTGAAGTCGAACATGTCCGTGATCGAACCGGTTGTGGCATCGAAGGAGCCACCGCCGAGACGCTCACCGTTCAGCCAGTTGTCCTCGATGAATTGCGGGATCGAGGCCTGCGTGATCAGCACGTGGCTGACATAGTTCTTCTTGGCGTAGGGCGAGATCACCATGAAAGGCTGGCGCATGCCGGGGCCGCAACGTCCGTTGACAGGCTGACCGCTGAGGCCGTTGGGCACGGCGGTTTGACCTGGTGTGCCGCAGTTACCGTTGCCGTTCAGCGCATCAATATCGATGGCCGGAGTGCCCGTGCCCGGGATCGGGGTCGCCGAGAACGACCCATGGGTCGTGGCAGCGAAGGCGTGGTCGTACCAGCCATCCGAGTCGTCATAGGCCAGGATCACAGCGGTCGAGTTCCAGTCCGGCTGCTGCTGAAGGAAGTTGATCAGATTGACCAGACCAGCCTGCGCATCCAGCGGATTGGAGTTACCCGGATGATCATCCTGGAACGATGCCATCTTGATGAAGGACACCGCCGGGAAGTTGCCGGATCCGACCGCCGCCGTGAAGTCGTTCAGGTCATAGGCATGGTTGGCCGGATCGACCGTATTCTTGCCCGGGACCTTGGTGAAGCCGATCGCTTTGGTCGAGGTCGGACGGGCATGGGTCGCATTGGCCGTCGATGCGAAGTACTGGAACCAGATGTGGTGCGGAACATAGTCGCCGTGCGAGCCGCCGGTGACGGCCGAAACACTGCTGCGGCCGCAACCGGTAGAGCCGTTGTCGTTGATGGTTTGCAAGTTGAAGCCACCGACGAACGAACCCCACGGGATATTAGCCGCGTTGAGCAGGTCGCCGATGTTCTTGCTTGTCATCCGGACTTGAGCACTCGGGCTCGAGCACACGTCGCCGAACGGATCGACATCGCCGGTCAACGTGAAGCTGCCATCGCTGTTCAGGACCCCGGCGTCGCCCGCCGTCAGTTCCGCAGCGATAACCGAGACAGGAGTGCCAGCAGGAACACCAGGGAACGTCGCGCCATTGGTTTGCCCTGAGAACATTTCCAGCGCTCCGGGGGTCGACGGGCCAAAGGTATCGCTCCAGGAATTGTCGCTCATCGCAAAATTCTGGGCGTAGTTCCACAGACCGGTGACCGTGTTGCCGTCGAAATAGCCCATCACTTGGGCCTTGGTGCCGAAGCCGCCGGCGCCGCCAGAGGTACCCGCACCCGTGTCCAGCGGGAAGAGGTCGAGCTTGCCGCCGTCAAAGGCCAGTTGCTCGGGCGTATAGCCGTGGTTCTGGTCGGAGGTGTTGGCCTGGGTGCGATCCAGACGGAACGGGTTCGAAGCGCCGGTGCCGTTGGCCGGATTGAGGTTCGGGTTTTTGTCGAGCAGCGCCGGGTTGGTCAAAAGATTGTTGATGACGGTCGGCGTGTTCTTGGCGGGCTCGAAAGCCGGCTCGCCTTCGACATTCAACGCGTTCGGATAGGTGCCGAAATAATGGTCGAACGAGCGGTTCTCGTTGTAGACGACGATGAGGTGCTTGATCGGGGTCTTGGTCGGGAGCGTGTCCGCGGTGACGGCCGACGTCTTGCTGGAGGTAGAGGCCACATCTTCGATCAGGCCGAGAACGGGCGCGAGTTCGCTCGCGAGCTTGTTGCCGGCAACCGAACCGGTCGACGTGAAAGTGGTGGCGGCGACGATCAGCGCCGCCGTCGATAGCAAAGCTGATTTCAGCTTCAGATTTTTCATCTTTTTTCCCATTGCCTCTCAAAACCATTTTGAACCGTGCGTGGAGACAGATAGGGAACCTCAATGACAGGTATGTGTAGGTTTGACTTCAAAAACCGTTCCGTCCACCGCTGCCGGGTCATGTTTGCGGTCCGGCAACGAAAAACGGCGCCGGCCAAAGGCCGGCGCCGAAGAGTCACACGATCGTGTGACGCAACATCTGCTTAGTTCTTGATCTTGGTCGAGCTATCCACGGTGCCGAAGGTCGGATCGAGGATCAGCTTCGCCGACTTCTTCTGGGTGAAGTCGAACATGTCCATGATCGAGCCGGTGGTGGCATCAAAGGCGTTACCTTTGAGGCGTTTGCCGTTCAGCCAGTTGTCCTCGACGAATTGCGGGATCGAGGCTTGGCTGATCAGCACGTGGCTGACGAAGTTCTTTTTGGCGAAGGGCGAGATCACCAGGAAGGGTACGCGCGTGCCGGGACCGCAACGGCCATGGACCGGCAGATTGTTGAGGCCGAGGGGTTCAGTCGTGCCAACGACGCCGCACTGACCGGGAGCCGTCAACGCGTCGGAAGACGAGAACGACGTATGCGTGATCGGGGCGGGGGCGTGATCGTACCAGCCGTCCGAGTCGTCATAGTTGATGATCACCGCAGTCGAATCCCAGTCCGGCTGCTGCTGAAGGAAGTTGATCAGATTGACCACTCCCGTCTGTTCATCGAGCGGGTCCGAGTTGCCGGGGTGAGCGTCCTGGAAGGTCGCCATCTTGATGAAGGAAACCGCCGGGTAGTTGCCCTGCGAAACCGCCGCTTCGAACTGGTTCAGATCGTAGGCATGGTTGGCCGGATCTTTCTTGTTCTTGCCGGCGATATTGGTCAGGCCGATCGAAGCGACGGAGTCCGGAGCGAGATGGTTCGGGTTGGAGGTCGACTGGTAATACTGGAACCAGATGTGATGCGGGACGTAGTCGGGGATGGCATCGCCAAGCCCGCCAATCACCTGGCTCGGCGAGGTGCGCCCGAGAAGATTCGTGGGATCCGGCATGCCTTGGCTATTCACGCCGGGACAACCCGTTGAGCCGTTATCGTTGATGGTCTGCAGGTTGAAACCGCCGACGAACGAGCCCCACGGAATGTTCGCCTCGTTCAACAGGTCGCCGATGTTCTGGGAAGTCATCTGGACCCGTGACTTCGGGCTGGAGCACACGTCAAAGGCGGGATCGGTATCGCCGTTCTGCGTGAAGCCGCCCTGGCCGTCCGCGAGGCCGCTCTGGCCGAAGCCCGGAGGAGCCACCGCGCCATTGGTCTGGCCCGAGAACATGTGGAGAGCTCCCGGCGTCGACGGACCGAAAGTATCGGTCCAGGCGTTGTCGCTCATCGCGTAATTCTGAGCGTAGTTCCAGAATGCGGTGACGCTGTTGCCGTCGAAATAGCCCATCACCTGGCCCTTGGTGCCGAAGGCACCGGCGCCGCCCGTGGTGCCGCTGCCCGTGTCGAGCGGGAAGAGATCGTTCTTCCCGGCGTCATAGGCCTTTTGCTCGCTCGTATAGGCGTGGCTTTGGTCGGCGGTGTTGGCCTGGGTCCGGTCAAGACGGAACGGATTGGAGGCGTTTATGCCGTTAGAGGGCTGGGTGACCGTCTGGCCGTTGGACGGCACGATGTTCGGATTTGCGTTCGGGTTGTTGTCAAGCAGAGCCGGGCTCGACAACAGGTTGTTGATCTGCGTCGGCGTGTTCTTGTTGGGCTCGAAACGGGGCTCGCCTTCCGGATTCAACGCGTTCGGATAGGTGCCGAAATAATGATCGAAAGAGCGGTTTTCGTTGAAGATGACCACAAGGTGCTTGATCGGCGTCTTCGTCGGCAACGCGTCGACGGTGTCGGTGACGGTGGTAGTGCCCTTGTCTTTGGCGACCGCGACCGGGCCGTTTACAGCGAGCGTAGTCCCGACAGCGAGGATCGCAGCCGTCGATAGCAAAGCTGACTTTAGCTTCAGATTTTTCATCTTTTTTCCCATTGCCTCTCAAAACCGTTTTGAGCCGTGCGCGGAGACAGATAGGAGGCCTCGGTGACAGGTATGTGTAGGTTTGACTTCAAAACCTCTCAGTCCACCGCTGCCGGGTCACGTTTGCGGCCAGACAACGAAAAACGGCGCCGGCCAAAAGGCCGGCGCCGAGGAGTCACACGATCGTGTGACGTAATATCTTCTTAGTTCTTGATCTTCGTCGTCTCGTCGATGAGGCCGGTGGTCGGATCGAGGACCAGCTTGACCGACTTCTTCTGCGAGAAGTCGAACATGTCCATGATCGAACCGGTCGAGGCATCGAACGAACCGCCACCGATACGCGCACCGTTCAGCCAGTTGTCCTCGATGAATTGCGGGATCGAGGCCTGCGTGATCTGCACGTGGCTGACGTAGTTCGACTTGGCGTAGGGCGAGATCACCAGGAACGGGGTACGTGTACCCGGACCGCAGCGGCCTGCGACCGGCAGACCCTTGACGCCATTGGCGACGGGGGTGACACCGGGAACGCCGCACTGACCGGGAGCGGTCAACGCGTCGGAGCTCGAGAACGAACCATGGGTCATCCCCGAGGCGTGGTCGGCCCAACCGTCGGAGTCGTCGTAGGCCAGGATTACAGCGGTCGAATCCCAGTCAGGCTGCTGCATCAGGAAGTTGACCAAGGTGACGAAGCCCGTCTGCGCATCGAGCGAGTTCGAGTTGCCCGGATGCTCATCCTGGTACGATTCCATCTTGATGAAGGAAACCGCCGGGAAGTTGCCCGATCCAACCGCTGCCGTGAAGTCGTTCAGGTCATAGGCGTGGTTGGCCGGATCGACGGTCTTCTTGCCCGGCACGGTGGTGTAGCCGATCGCCGCCGTCGAGGTCGGACGGAGGTGGGTCGGGTTGGCGGTCGAGGCGTAATACTGGAACCAGATGTGATGCGGAACATAGTCCGTGTTGGTTCTCCCAGTAACCTCACTGATGTGGCTGCGCGCACAACCGGTAGAGCCGTTGTCGTTGATGGTTTGCAGGTTGAAACCGCCGACGAACGAACCCCACGGAATGTCGGCTGCATTGAGCAGGTCGCCGATGTTCTTGCTCGTCATTTGAACCTGGGACGTCTTGCTCGAGCAGACATCGCCGGCCGGGTCGGTATCGTTGATCAGCGTGAGGCCGCCCTGTCCGTCCGCGATCGTGCTCGCGGAAAGGCCAGCCGGAATCACAGCGCCGTTGGTGGTGCCGGAGAACATGTTGATCGCGCCGGGGGTCGACGGACCAAAGTCGTCAGTCCAAGCGTTGTCGCTCATCGCGAAATTCTGGGCGTAATTCCAGTACGCGGTGACCGTGTTGCCGTCGAAATAGCCCATCACCTGGCCCTTGGTGCCGAAGGCGCCGGCGCCGCCCGCGGTGCCGTTGCCGGTATCAAACGGGAACAGGTCGTTCTTGCCGTTGTCGTAGGCCAGTTGTTCCGGCGTGTAGCTGTGATTCTGACCGGCCGTGTCGGCCTGCGTACGGTCGATGCGGAACGGATTGGTCGCATTAGCGCCGTTGGTGGGTTCGGTCACGGTTGCGCCGTTGGAGGGCACCACGTTGGGGTTTGCGTTCGGATTGTTGTCAAGCAGCGTCGGGCTCGACAGCAGGTTGTTGATCTGCGTCGGCGTCTTCTTGTTGGGCTCGAAACGGGGCTCGCCTTCGACGTTCAGCGCGTTCGGATAGGTGCCGAAATAATGATCGAATGAACGGTTTTCGTTGAAGACGATCACAAGGTGCTTGATCGGCGTCTTGGTCGCCAGCGTGTCCGGATTGACGGCCGACGTCTTCTTGGCGTTGGAAGCGACATCGTCAATGAGGCCAATGACCGGGGCAAGTTCGGTCAGGAGGCTGTTACCAGCAACCGAACCGGTTGATGTGAAAGTGGCGGCGACTGTGATCAGCGCGGCCGTAGATAGCAAAACGGATTTGAGCTTCGGATTTTTCATCTTTTCCCCAGAGCAAAGAAGGAGTGGTAGAGCGCCGGGACGGATAAGCAGCGTCAATGACGGGCATGTGTCGGTTTGACGTCAAACCGAACAGGTTCGCGCCTTCTCCGACACCAACAAACCCAGCGCATCACGCGCTACTGCACTGCTCTCCTCGTCGTATCGTTGGCTAAGCCACGAGAGGGAAAAGTTATTTTCTCAGCTGTGAAGGCATTTTGCGTTTGCTTTCCAACAGCGATCAGATCATCTGAGCTCGGCTCCAAAAAATTTTTCCACATCAATCACAGCCTTCCGCTGCGATCTTTTATTTTGTCCGACTGCACCGTTGGACAAAATAAAAGACCGGAATGCGGCCGCCTCCGCCTCCCCACGTCTTTGCTTCGACCGAGAAACAAGATGACACTTCCTTTGCAAAAATTTGACTTTGCAAATCTGTCATCGATCCTTCTTGTAAGCTGCCGGGGAAATGACGGCGCCGGCAAGAAAGCCGGCGCCGTCGGATCGTGACCAAACTCGGACTAGTTCTTGATCTTGGTCGAACTATCCACGGTGCCGAAGGTCGGGTCGAGGATCAGCTTTGTCGACTTCTTCTGTGTGAAGTCGAACAGGTCCATGATCGAACCGGTCGTGGCATCGAACGAGCCGCCGCCAAGACGCTCACTGCCGAGCCAGTTGTCCTCGATGAATTGCGGAATCGAGGCCTGCGTGATGAACACGTGGCTGACGTAGTTCTTCTTGGCGTAGGGAGAGATCACCAGGAACGGCAAGCGCGTACCCGGACCGCAACGGCCTGCGACCGGCAGGCCCTTGACGCCGTTCGGCACCGGGGTGACGCCGGGGACGCCGCACTGACCGGGGGCGGTCAACGCATCCTGCGCCGAGAACGAACCTTGCGTCGTCGCCGCGAAGGCGTGGTCGTACCAGCCGTCGGAGTCGTCATAGGCGAGGATGACAGCGGTCGAGTCCCAGTCCGGCTGCTGCTGAAGGAAGTTGACCAGCGTGACGAAGCCCGTCTGCGCATCGAGCGAGTTCGAGTTGCCGGGGTGTTCGTCCTGGTAAGCTTCCATCTTGACGAAGGAAACGGCCGGGAAGTTGCCGGAGCCGACCGCAGTGAAGAAGTCGTTCAGGTCATAGGCGTGGTTCGCCGGATCAACCTTCTTGGTGCCGGGCACGTTGGTGAAGCCGATCGCTGCCGTCGAGGTCGGACGGAGGTGGGTCGGATTGGCCGTCGAGGTGAAGTACTGGAACCAGATGTGGTGCTGGACGTAATCGTTGACGGTTCGACCCGTCACCGGGCTGACGTGGCTGCGTCCGGCGTTGGTCGCCTTCACGCCCTGGCTGTTCACGCCCGCGCAACCGGTAGAGCCGTTGTCGTTGATGGTCTGCAGGTTGAAACCACCGACGAACGAACCCCACGGAATGTCGGCCGCATTGAGCAGGTCGCCGATGTTCTTGGCAGTCGAGGAGACCGACGTTCCGGGTGAACACACGTCAAAGGTCGGATCGACGTCACCGATCAGCGTGATGCCGCCCTGCCCGTCCGGAAGCTCGTTGCCGCTCGTGCCAACGCCGGCCACGATGCCGTTGGTCTGACCGGCGAACATTTCGAGCAGACCGGGAGTCGACGGGCCGTAGGCGTCGCCCCAGGCGTTGTCGCTCATCGCGTAGTTCTGGGCGTAGTTCCAGTACGCGGTGACGGTGTTGCCGTCGAAGAAGCCCATCACCTGGCCCTTGGTGCCGAAAGCGCCGGCGCCGCCCGTGGTGCCGCTGCCGACGTCCAGCGGGAACAGATCGTTCTTGCCGGCGTCATAGGCCTTCTGCTCGGGACCATAGGAATGGTTCTGGCCGGCCGTGTCGGCCTGCGTGCGGTCGATGCGGAACGGATTGGCCGCATTCACGCCGTTGGAGGGTTGAGTGACCGTCTGGCCGTTAGACGGCACGACGTTGGGGTTTGCGTTCGGGTTGTTGTCCAGCAGCGCCGGGCTCGACAACAGGTTGTTGATGTCGCGCTGCGTGTTCTTGGCGGGTTCGAAAAGCGGTTCGCCTTCCGGGTTCAGCGCGTTCGGATAGGTGCCGAAGTAATGATCGAACGAACGGTTTTCGTTGAAGACGACCACAAGGTGCTTGATCGGCGTCTTGGTCGGCAGCGTGTTCGCTGTGACGGCCGGCGTCTTGTTCTTGGCGTTGTCGACGACGCTGTCGATCAGGTTAACAACCGGAGCGAGTTCGGAGGCAAGGTTGTTGCCGGCGACCGAACCGCTTGTCGTCACAGTGGCTACAGCGAGCAGCGCAGCCGAAGATAACAGAGCGGATGTGAGCTTTAGATTTTTCATCTTTTCCCCAGAGCAAAGAAGGAGTGGTAGAGCGCGGGGACGGATAAGCAGCGTCAATGACGGGCATGTGTCGGTTTGACGTCGAACCGATCAGGTTCGCGCCTCCGCCAACATCAACAAACGCAACGCATCAAGCGCCGCCTGATTGCCCTCTTCGCTGCATCGTCTGCTAAACCACGAGAGGAAAAGTTATTTTCTGTGCTGTGAAAGCGTGTCGTATTTGCTTTCCAACAGCGATCAGCTCATGCGCATTCAACCCCAAAAAAATTTTGCTCGCGTCACCGCAACACTTCTTATGTTGCCGACAGTGTCGGCCAACATAGTATGTCGCTAACAATGTTCATAGCAGTGTTATCAACATTGTTGGCCAACATAAGCACGCCTCTGCGAAGGAGACGTGACACTTGCGCC
>DATHPL010000428.1:0-13664 GCA_035483915.1 Bradyrhizobium sp. | reverse complement strand
GACTGACGCTGGCGCAGGCCGCAGGAATCGCGGTGTCACTGACCGGCGTGCTGGTGATCCTGTTGCATGGCGACCTCACCGCCATTACGGCGATCGACTTCAACCGGGGCGATCTCATCTTCACCGCCGCGCTCTTGATCTTCGGACTCTATTCGGTGATGTCGTTCAAGCGACCGGCCATTCACGACCTTTCATTCCTGGCCTTCACGTTCGCCTGCGGCTCTGCCTGCCTTGTGCCGGCGCTGATCCCGGAGTTGATCCTTCGTCCCGCTATGCAGTTCAATGCCACCAACCTGTTGTCGGTGCTTTACGTCGCGGTCTTTCCCTCCACCATCGCCTATCTCTGCTACAACCGCAGCATCCATCTGATCGGCGCCAATCGCACCGCGCCGTTTTTTCACGTCGTGCCGGTCTTCGGGTCAGTGATGGCCATCGTTTTCCTCGGCGAGCGGCCGCAGGCTTTTCATTTCATCGGCTTTGCACTGGTACTGACGGGCGTCTTCGTGGCGTCACGAAAACCATCCGCGGCATTAAGATGAACGCAGGCGAGCCGCCATCTTTTGATCCCATCCGCTGGCTCAACCATCAACCTTATCTGCTCTTGAGCCTGACCGCGCTGTTCTGGGCCGGCAATATCGTGCTCGGCCGCTATGTCGCCGGCCACGTGCCGCCGATGACGCTGTCATGTGTCCGATGGATCGGGTCCTGCCTGATGCTGCTGCCGTTCGCCTGGCCGCATCTGATCAAGGACTGGCCGGTGCTGCGCCGGCATCTTCCGCTCATGCTTGCGCTAGCGACAACGGGTTTTGCTCTCAATAACGCACTATCCTATTGGGGACTGCAATTCACCCAGGCGCTCAACGCGCTGCTGATCCAGTCGTCCGGGCCTTTGTTTATCGCGCTGTGGGCGCTCGTCTTGTTCGGCGTCAAGCTAACATGGGCGCAGCTTGCCGGCATCGCACTTTCACTGCTCGGCGTTCTCACCATCATTTTGCGCGGCGACCCTTCCGCGCTCGCCGCTATCCGCTTCAATCTCGGCGACCTCATGATGACCGGGGCGCTGATCGCATTTGGTCTCTATTCCGCGCTGATGCTGCGTCGGCCGGTGACGCATCAGCTCTCACTGATCTGCTTCACCATGGCGGTCGGCGCGCTCCTGTTGCTGCCGCCCTCGATCTGGGAATATACCAACGGCATCAGGTTGCAATTCGACGCGATCACGATGATAACGCTGGCCTATGTCGTGATCTTTCCCTCGAC
Organism: Bradyrhizobium sp.; assembly: GCA_035483915.1. GTDB lineage: Bacteria > Pseudomonadota > Alphaproteobacteria > Rhizobiales > Xanthobacteraceae > Bradyrhizobium. The sequence continues at coordinate 12,404 of DATHPL010000428.1, read as the reverse complement.
GCTCGCCTATCTGTTTTTCAACCGCGGCATTGCGATGATCGGCCCGAACCGCGCCGCGCCGTTTTTCCATCTGGTGCCGGTGTTCGGCTCGGTCATGGCGATCCTTCTGCTCGGCGAAGAACCGCGGCTGTTTCATCTTGCCGGCTACATCATGGTGCTCGCCGGCATCGTGATCGCCTCGCGAAAGGCGTCGGCGACCTAGAACGCCAGTGCCTTCGCCTGCTTCACCTGCGGCAGCGCCTTTACCTTGGACAACACCTCTTCCGGCATCGCGCCGTCGATTTCAACCAGCGCAATCGCGTCGCCGCCCTGCTTGTTGCGGCCGAGATGGAAGGTCGCGATGTTGATGCTGGCATCGCCAAGCAGGCTCGCAAAATGACCGATGAAGCCCGGCTTGTCCTCATTGGTGATGTAAATCATCGACTTGCCGAACTCGGCATCAACCCGGATGCCCTTGATGTCGACCAGCCGCGGCTTGCCGTCGGCATAGACCGTACCCGATACCGAGCGCTCCTGCCGCTCGGTCGTTACAGTGACCGTAATCAGGCTTTCGTAATCGCTCTGCGCCGCGCGCACGACTTCGTCGACCACCATGCCGCGTTCCTTGGCAACCGCCGGCGCCGAGACCACGTTGACGTCGCCAAGCATCGGACGCAGCAGGCCGGAGAGCACCGCCGAGGTCAACGCCTTGATCTTCATCTCGGCGACGTGCCCCTCATAGGTGATCTGCACCTTGGCGATACCGGTTTCGGTCAGCTGGCCGGCGAACGAGCCGAGCTTTTCGGCAAGTTCAATGAACGGCCTGAGCTTGGGCGCTTCTTCGGCGGTGATCGAAGGAAAGTTGACCGCGTTCGAGATCGCGCCGTGCAACAGATAGTCGGACATCTGCTCGGCGACCTGGAGCGCGACATTCTCCTGCGCTTCGGTGGTGGCCGCGCCGAGATGCGGGGTGCAGATCACGTTGGGGTGGCCGAACAGGACATTTGAGGTCGCCGGTTCCTCGACGAACACGTCGAAAGCGGCTCCCGCGACCTGTTTTGAATTGAGCGCATCGACCAGCGCGTGCTCGTCGACCAGTCCGCCGCGCGCGCAATTGATGATGCGCACACCCTTTTTCATTTTCGCAAGCGCCGAAGCATCGATGATGTTGCGGGTCTTGTCGGTCAGCGGCGTATGCAGCGTGATGAAATCGGCGCGACGGAACAATTCATCCAGGTCAACCTTCTCGACGCCGATGTCCCTGGCGCGTTCTGGCGACAGGAACGGATCGAAAGCAATCACCTTCATGCGCAAACCGACGGCGCGATCGGCGACGATCGAGCCGATATTGCCGCAGCCGATCACACCCAACGTCTTGCCGGTGATCTCGACACCCATGAAGCGGTTCTTCTCCCATTTGCCCGCCTGCGTCGACGCATCGGCCTGGGGGATTTCTCGCGCCAGCGCCAGCATCAAGGTGATCGCATGCTCGGCGGTCGTGATCGAATTGCCGAACGGCGTGTTCATCACGATGATGCCCTTGGCGGTCGCGGCGGGTATCTCGACATTGTCGACACCGATCCCGGCGCGTCCGATCACCTTCAGCCTTGATGCTTTCTCGATGATCTTCGCCGTGGCCTTGGTCGCCGAACGAATCGCCAGGCCGTCATAATCGCCGATGATCGCGGCAAGCTTGTCCTTGTCCTTGCCCAAGTTGGGTTGGAAGTCGACCTCGATGCCGCGATCCTTGAAGATCTGCACCGCGGCCGGCGACAGCGCGTCGGAAATGAGCACTTTGGGTTTTGTCATGATGGTTATCCATGCCTCGACAAATTTCGATGTTGTTACCCGCGGGCAAAAGCGCGAAGCTTCGCGCTAGAGACCCGCGGGTCCATCCTCTTCGATGGATGGCCGGGTCAAGCCCGGCCATGACGATGTCGTGTTAAACGCGATTAAGCCGCCTTCGGAAGCTGCGCCTTGGTTTCGGCAAAGGCCCAGTCGATCCACTGGGTCAACAGCGCAACGTCGCTCGCCTCGATCGTTGCGCCACACCAGATGCGCAAACCCGCCGGTGCATCGCGGTGGCCCGCAAAGTCGTAACCGGCGCCTTCCTTCTCGATGAGACCGACCATCTTCTTGATGAAGTCGATCTGCGCGTCCGAGGTCAGCGAGGCAACCGCGGGATCGGTCACCTTCATGCACACCGAGGTGTTGGAGCGGATCGCCGGCGTGCCGGCAAGAAAATCGATCCACGGCGTTTTGGCCTGCCAATCGGCGAGCACCTTGAGGTTTTTGTCCGCACGCGCCATCAGCGCCTTGAGGCCGCCGACCGACTTCGCCCAGTTCAACGCATCGAGATAATCCTCAACGCAAAGCATCGACGGCGTGTTGATGGTCTCGCCGACAAAGATGCCTTCGTTGAGCTTGCCGCCCTTGGTCATGCGGAAGATCTTCGGCAACGGCCAGACCGGCTTGTAGGTCTCGAGCCGCTCGACCGCGCGCGGTGAAAGCACCAGCATGCCGTGGCCGGCCTCGCCGCCCAGCGCCTTCTGCCAGGAGAAGGTCACGACATCGAGCTTGGGCCAGTCGAGAGGCTGCGCAAACGCCGCCGATGTCGCGTCGCAAACCGCGAGGCCTTCGCGCTTGGCGCTGATCCAGTCGGCATTGGGGACCCGCACGCCGGATGTCGTGCCATTCCAGGTGAAGACGATATCGGACGCCGGATCGACCTTGGAGAGATCTGGAATCTCGCCGTAAGTCGCGGCGAGCTTGGTCACGTCATTGAGCTTCAATTGATTGATGACATCGCCGGTCCAGGTTTCGCCGAACGATTCCCAGGAGATCGCCGTGACGGGCCGCGCGCCGAGCAGTGACCACAGCGCCATTTCGACGGCGCCGGTGTCTGACGCCGGAACGATGCCGATCCGGTAATCGGCGGGTACTTCAAGCACTTCGCGCGTCAGATCAATGGCGCGTTTCAGCTTTTCCTTGCCGATTTTCGCGCGATGCGAACGGCCAAGCGCTGCGTCCTTGAGATTTTGTGGGGTCCAGCCGGGGCGCTTGGCGCAAGGGCCGGAAGAAAAATGCGGCACGTGAGGCCGCGAAGCGGGCTTCGCTGCAGTCATGATCTACCCTTCCAGATAGCGAGCCTCCCGTTGGGGGGAGGTGTCCCGCCGTCGTGAATAAGGGAGTCATCCTAAATCGTCAAGAAACTTCATCTCGCTCCACCTCCGCTGCCGATGGCCCGGCATCGGATTCCGGTTGTGGCTGTGCATTCAGTAACTCGGCCGCGTCGGTCACGAGTTGCACCGCGCGACGGCGGCTTCCGACTTTCATGACATTCTTGTCGTCGGCGCGCACGACATAGTCATCGCCGATCCGGACGATCGAATAGCTCTTCATGTGGCATCCCCAAAGTTATCAGCGCCGGACAGACGCAAGGTGTCACGGATCGTTCCGCGGAAAAATTTCCGATGGTCTGATTAGTTTACCGCGCGTTAAGGAGAACGAACCGCGGCATTCATTTCCGCAATGTTCGCAAGGGCCGCTTCATCGAGCGGTCAAAACTGCGGCAAAACCAAAGCGCGATTCCGGCACGCTTATTGGCGCAAGGCAGGCAGGCCCAAGGATTTTTCAGCGTCGCCGATCCAGCGCCGCACCGAAGCATAGCCGTCGAGACGAAAGCCGCCTTCATGCGCAACGCGCGTATAGGCCAACAGCGCGATATCGGCGAGCGTCAGCGTATCGCCGACGACAAACCTGCTCGCGGCAAGTTCATGCTCCATTCGCGCCAAGGCCGCATAACCACGTTTGATCTTGTCGGGATCGAGATCCGATGTCGGCCGGCCGAGATAGACGATCTGGAAACGGCAGTTGGCAATATAGGGCTCGTGGCTGAACTGTTCCCAGAACAGCCATTCATCCATCTTGGCGGCCGCAAAAGCATCGGCCGGAATGAGATCGCTGTCGCGGGCGAAATAGCGAATGATCGCGTTGGACTGGGCCAGCGTGCGGCCATCCTCGAAATCGACGACCGGCACCTGGCCCGCGCTGTTGAGTTTGAGGAATTGCGGAGTTCGGCTCTCCTGCTTGAGGATGTCGACCGGAATCCAGGTGTAGGACAGACCCAAGCGGTCACAGACCCATTTCACTTTCAGGCAATTACCCGAATTGGTGTCACCGTAAATCTTCATGATCCACCACCCATGCCGAGGGAGGCATAGAGCAGCAGGCGCGATCCATGATGTCAATCATCCCCGATCAGTTCCGGCGGCCGATCAGAACTTGTAGCCGAGACCGGCACGCACCGTGTTCATGTTGACCTGGATCAGGTCAACGAAACGGACATATTCCCACTCGGCGCGCATGAACAGGCCGCCGACCAACTTGATATCGACGCCAAGGCCTGCCGTGTAGCCATAGATCAAATGGTTGTGGAGCACATTATCGGCGTGTATCGAATAACATACCGTCGGCGGCGTCGGACCAGAACATGATGCCGCCGCGTTTGCGAAGGTCGGTCCATATTGGTCGTGGACAGTGACCGACTGCGATATATCGGCGTTGCCAAGCGCCAACCCAGCGAACACGTATGGCAGAAAGACTCCGTAGGCATAGGCCGCGCGCGCGCGGAATGTCGCCATATCGGAAATCGCGATCGCATCCGTCGAGGTAACAGAGACGCTGTGAAAGAAACCATCGGACAACGGTCCGCCGATGAGAGGCCCCGCGGTGGCCGTCGTTGCGCCACCGAACGAGCCGTGCAGGTAGGACATTTCGAGGCCGGCGACAACGTCGTCCCATTGCCAGTTATATCCGGTGAAGGCTCCATATCCGGACGAGCGCGCGGAGACGCCTCCGAGTTGAAGATTCCACTGCCCAACCCCCATCTGCTGGATGACGTTATTGGCAATCAGGGTATTCAACATGCTGGTGTTCGAGCCGCTAAAATGCTCGTCGGAAGATCCGTAGCCGTACTGACCACCGACAAAAAAGCCCTGCCAGTTGCTGGACACAGTCGGTTCACCCACCGAGCCACGCAGGAAGTCGGGCATATCAGCGGCGTGTGCACTCGCCGAGATCGCGAACATCGCCACCGCCAACAGGACTCCACGCATCGACCACTCCCATCCACACTTTCGAACTGGTGTGATCATCGCTCGTTAACCTTAATCAATCGTTGTCGGGCGCGCTTCATTGGCCAGATCTTGTTCGAAAGCGGGCGGCCGCTTTTCGAAAATCAGGCCGCGCGCAAACAAAACGGCGCGGGAAACATCCCGCGCCGTTAACAAGAGTTAACTCAGACTTGCTCGATCAGCCCTTGGTGACAAGCGGCGGCGGCACGTAGACCGGCGGACTGTCGAGATTCCAGCGCACGCCGAGCTTCACGTCCTGCGAGGTGATGTTGTGGAACTGGAAGACATGTCCGCCCGCCGAGTGGTCAAAGGTGCTGTCCACGCCGGTCGTGCCGTTGCCGAGGTCGACATAGCTGTAGCCGAGTTCGACGGTCATGTTCGGATTGACCTTGTAGGCTAGACCCGCATGCAGCGCCCAGGCGAAATTCCACTGCGAGCCGTTCGCGGCCGACACCAGGCTCGGGCCGACGCCGGAGCCCGCCGGGAACAGCGTGGCAACGCCAGAGTCCGTAAAGTTCGCAATCGTGACTCGCGCGGCACCGATGCCGGCGCCGACATAAGGCGTGATGCACCACCAGGTGCCGAGATCTGCGTAGGCATTGGCGAGGAACAGCCATTCGGACTTCTGGGCGTTGTAAACATCCGAGCCGAAGCCGGCCGCGCCGCCGTTCGGGAAGCTGGTCAGGTCGAGCCCGTGGAAGTTGGTATTGCCGCGGTACTCGCCGGTCACGTCAACGCGGAACCAGTGATTGAACTGATAGCCGGCGCCGATCTGATAGATGCCGCCGGTGTCGAATCCGGTGGTTTCCTGGAAAGAAGTCAGGTTGGCGTAGAGCGCTGGATTGGTGTTGCGAATGTTGTCGACGCGCTGGTTGCTAAATCCAATGTCGCCGCGCAGATACCATCCGCCGAAGTCGGCGACTGGCGGAGCATAACCCATCGGCGGGGGCGCAATCGCCATGTCCGCGGCGGAAGCCATCGACGACAACAAGGATGCCGCTCCGGCGACAACAAAAAACTTCACACTACGCATCGGTCTCGTCCCTTTGGCCGGTGAGGCAAAACGGCCCCACATCTAAAACTCACGTCCGGGACGATGGCACTAAATGTTTAAGCGCCGCTTAACCCTAATTTTTAAGGTTGATATTTCGCGAACAAAATCGCCGCTGAAAGTTTCGCTCGCCCAACAAAGGCGAGCGTCGTCACAAGTGCTAATGATGTGTGAATGAGAAATGGCGAGCAGAGAACAGCGAGCAACGAAAAGAAGGTCGTTCGATATTCGCTATCTCACCGCGTGTTGAGGCATCTTCGGCAAAAACACCGCGAGCAATCCGATCGCCGGCAGGAACGAACAGATCTGATACACGAAGGCGATGCTGGTGTGGTCGGCGAGCTTGCCGAGAACCGCAGCACCCAGACCGCCGATGCCGAACGCAACACCGAAGAACACGCCGGAGATCATGCCGAACCGGTGCGGCACCAATTCCTGCGCGAACACGATGATCGACGACGTCGTCGAGGAGATGATCAGGCCGATGAATACGGTCAGCACCGCGCTCATCCCAAGCCCAACGTAAGGCAATGCCAGTGTGAACGGCAGCGCACCGACAATCGAGAACCAGATGACGATCTTGCGGCCGAAGCGATCCCCTAACGGACCGCCGAAGAACGCGCCGACCGCGTTCGCCGCAAGGAAGATAAACAGGTAGAGCTGCGCCGCCTGGGTCGAAACGCCGAAGCGATCGATCAGATAGAAGATATAGTAGCTCGACAGGCTCGAGACGTAGAGCTGCTTCGAGAACAACAGCATCACCAGCACCGCAAGTGCGATCAGAACCCGGCGCTGGGACGGCGCGTCCGGATGTGTAACCGCCGCAGCCATTTTTTTGGCTTTGATCTGCGGCTGGTACCATTGGCCAATCCGCCACAGCACGACGATTGCAAGAAATGCGATCGAGGAGAACCAGGCGATTGAGGGCTGACCGAATGGAACGACGATCAACGCCGCCAAAACCGGACCCATCGAAGTGCCGAAACTGCCGCCGAGCTGAAACACGGATTGCGCAAAGCCGTAGCGGCCGCCCGAGGCAAGCCGCGCGATGCGAGCCGACTCCGGATGAAACACCGCAGAACCCAGGCCGATCAGCGCAGCGGCAATCAGGATGACCGTATATTGATGGGCGATACTGAGCAGCAGCAGACCGAAGAAGGTCGATGACATGCCGATCGCCAGCGAGAACGGCTGCGCCTTCTTGTCGGTGAAATGTCCGACCAGCGGCTGCAATAATGAGGCCGTGAACTGGAACGCGAGCGTGATCAATCCAATCTGCGCGAAGTCGAGCGCATAATTGTCCTTCAGGATCGGATACACCGATGAGATCAGCGACTGCATCGTGTCATTGAGGAAGTGCGAGAAGCTGATGCCGACGAGCACGACATAGGCCGGCCCCGCCGCGGCCGCTGCTTTCAGCGAAGACGCGGGCTCGACAATGACCGGCTCGGTCAAGGTTTCATCGGAGACGATAACTGGCTTGTTCAAGGAATCATTCCCGGCGGCAGGCAGTGCGCGTTTCCTACGCCGAGGGTGTCCTTGCGACCACCGTCATTAGAAAATGGCTGCGATGCGTGTGCCGCGACGTCTCAGGCCGCGGCCTGGCCGAGCGCTGAAACGATGTGGTCGACGACTTCCTCGACCAGCAGGCGATCGTCGCCCTCACCCATCACGCGGATCACCGGCTCCGTTCCGGACGAACGCACCAGCAGCCGGCCGTGGCCATTGAGCCGTTTCTCGCCAGCAACAATCGCCGACTGGACGTCGGCATTGTCCAGTGGCTTGCCTGAGCGGTAGCGTACGTTCTTGAGGATCTGCGGCAGCGGATCGAAGCGGCGGCAGACTTCGGACACCGGCCGGCGAAGTTTTTGCACGACCGCCAGCACCTGAAGCGCGGCGACGAAGCCGTCGCCGGTAGTGGTATAGTCCGACAGGATGATGTGGCCGGAGGGTTCGCCGCCCAGATTGTAGCCGCCGGCGAGCATGCGCTCGAGCACGTAGCGGTCGCCGACGGGCGTGCGAATGAGTTCGATGCCGATACCTTCCAGGAAACGTTCGAGACCGAGATTCGACATCACGGTGGCGACGATGCTCGGCTTGGCCAGGCGTCCGTCTTCCTTCCAGCTTTGCGCGATCACGGCCAACAGCTGATCGCCATCGACCAGATGTCCGCGCTCGTCGACCAGAATCACGCGATCGGCGTCGCCGTCGAGTGCGATGCCGATATCGGCGCGCAGCTCGCGCACCTTGCGGCTCAAGGCTTCCGGCGCTGTCGAGCCGCACTCCTTGTTGATGTTGAAACCATCAGGATCGACCCCGATGGAAATGACATCGGCGCCGAGTTCCCACAGCGCTTCCGGCACCACCTTGTAGGCGGCGCCGTTGGCGCAATCGACCACGACGCGCAGGCCCTCAAGGCTGAGTTCGCGCGGCAGCGTGCGCTTGGCGAATTCGATGTAACGGTCATGCACGCCGTCGATACGACGGGCGCGCCCGAGGCTTGCGCTTTGCGCCAGCCGCCGGTCGAGCGATTCATCGAGCAACTGCTCGATCTGCTTTTCGACGTCGTCGGACAGCTTGAAGCCTTGCGGGCCGAACAGCTTGATGCCGTTGTCTTCGAACAGATTGTGGGAGGCCGAGATCATCACACCGAGATCGGCGCGCATCGATTTGGTCAGCATCGCAACCGCCGGCGTCGGCATCGGGCCGAGCAGCAGCACATCCATGCCGACCGAAGTGAAGCCGGCTACCATGGCGTATTCGATCATGTAGCCGGAAAGACGGGTGTCCTTGCCGATGACGACACGATGCCGATGCTCACCACGCTGAAACACCAGACCGGCGGCCTGCCCCACCTTCAGCGCCAGTTCCGGCGTGATCAGGCCGTTGGCGAGGCCCCGAATCCCATCCGTTCCGAAATATTTGCGGCTCATAGAACCCCCAGCACCGCCCGTGCCTCTCAAGGCCACTGCCGAGAAGCCGAGCCGTCAGCCCCATGCTAACGTTGGGGCGGTTATAATGCCTTCGTCGCTAAAATGACTTCAAAAAATATGATGAATCATTTCCGGATCGGCTCCTTGGGACGGACCTTAAACCATTGAAAACAAATAGACAACTTTTCCGGCAACAAACCGGCGGCAGCGCTTTAGCCCTTGCGCCGGGCAGGACCGTCCTCTTTTGACGGGGCCGGCTGGGTGACGCTGACGGGATCGGAGCCCGGAAAGGTCTCCTCCAACCCCTCCTCCAGCGCACTTTCGAGCCCCTCGTCGCGCGCCTGATTTGCGGGCTTTTTACCGTGGGAGGACTTTGCGGGCGGGCGGCTCATGGGGATGTCCTCCTGTCGTGAAGCGATGTTGCACTGGCTGATGTTGCACCGGCGTCTGCCATGGTAGATGACAGCCAATGAGCCAAATACAATACAGGCTGGGGTCGGAAAAACGTCCATGAAACACATTACCTGCATCGAGGATTTGCGGCAGCGCCATATGCGGAAGGTGCCGAAGGCATTTTTCGATTACTGCGACCGTGGTTCCTATGCCGAGGAAACACTGCGCGCGAATAGGGAAGATTTGCAGGCGATCAAATTGCGCCAGCGTATCCTCGTCGACGTTTCGAAGCGCGATACCTCCACGACCATTCTGGGCGAACCGGCAGCACTGCCGCTGATCCTGGCGCCGGTCGGCCTGACCGGCATGCAGCACAGCGACGGCGAAATTCATGCCTGCCGCGCCGCGCACGCCTCCGGCATTCCTTACACGCTGAGCACGATGTCGATCTGCTCGATCGAAGACGTCGCCGCCAATGTCGACAAGCCGTTCTGGTTTCAGCTGTACGTCATGAAGGACCGCGGTTTCATCAAGGCGCTGATCGAACGCGCCATCGCCGCCAAGTGCAGCGCGCTGGTGCTCACCGTCGATCTTCAGGTGATCGGACAACGCCATGCCGACATCAAGAACGGCATGACGGTGCCGCCGGAATGGTCGCTGTCCAAAGTATTCGATTTCGCCACCAAGCCCGCCTGGGTCGCCGGCGTGTTACGCGGCAAGCGCCGTACCTTCGGTAACCTCGCCGGCCATCTCAAGGGCGCCGACGATGTCGTTTCGCTCGGCAACTGGATCGCGACGCAGTTCGACACCACGCTGAACTGGAAGGATGTCGAGTGGATCCGCTCGATCTGGCCCGGCAAGCTGGTGCTGAAGGGTATTCTCGACGTCGAAGATGCCAATGAAGCCGTCAAGACCGGCGCGCAGGCGCTCGTCGTATCCAACCATGGCGGCCGTCAGCTCGACGGCGCGCCATCGTCGATCGCGGCACTGCCGGAAATCGTCGATGCGATCGGCGACAAAATGGAAATCATGTTCGACGGCGGCATCCGCTCGGGGCAAGACGTGGTACGGGCGCTCGCGCACGGCGCCAAGTCCTGCATGATCGGCCGCGCTTACGTGCACGGCCTCGGCGCCTATGGCGGGCCCGGCGTCACCAAGGCGATCGACATCATCCGCAACGAGATGCTTACTACTATGGGCCTGTGCGGCGTGAATACCATCGCCGAAATCGACGACCACGTGCTGGCGGTTTAGACCATTCTCGTTGTCATGCGCGGGCTTGACCCGCGCATCCATCACCTTTGCAAAAAGGCTTTCTCGCAAGAGAAGATGGATTGCCGGGTCAAGCCCGGCAATGACGCTTTGTGTTGTGCAACCTGAACGAGTCGCCTCACATCGGAGGCGCGATGCCGTCGCGGCCAACACCAATGCGGTTGGTTTCGAGCGAGCCGTCGTCCTTCTTCATCGCGCCGAAGATGATGATCTTCGCACCCGGCTTGATCTCGGATTTTTCGCCGGTGACGAAAGCGACAATCGCCGTATCCGGCGTCACCACGACCTTTTTCTCGCCGTCCTTGTACTTGACGTCGATGACCTGGCCATCGACGCCGGCAACGCTCTGCGCAACCGTGGCGTTGGTCATGGTCGAGTTCGGACGCAGATCCCAGGCGCGGAAACCTTCAGCTGCGCCGCGCATGGCTTCCGGGAAGATGTGGATCGCGATCGCCTTCTGACTGCCATCGGGTTGCGGCATGCCGGAAACGCCGATGTAGCTGTCTTTTTTGATCTCCGACAACGAGGTCTTGGCAATGCCGATGACCGTAATATCGTCGGTCATGTTCACCTTCACCTCGCCGCCCTCGCGGGTCTTGATGCTCATGGTTTTGCCATCGACGCTTTCGATGGTGCCGCGAATGCGCGTGGGCGTCGGCGATTGCTGCGCCCAGGCGCTGGATGCGAGCACGGACACGACGGCCAGCGAAGCGACGAGCGAACGCGGCAGCCAAGAAGTCATTTTCGGCATGGTTTATCCCTCAGAGGTTTACGTCGAACTGCGAAATCTTAAGGCGATACCCCGCGGAAGCGGGGTTATTCCGCGGGGACAATGATCCCCACCTTGAGTTACGAACGCGCGCCCGAGATTGTTACATCGGCGGGGTCAGCCCGTCGCGACCGACGCTGATGCGGTTGGTTTCATAAGACCCGTCGGGCAGTTGCTTGATGAAGGCGATGATCTTGGCGCCGGCCTTGAGGTCGGCTTTCTCGCCGGGAACATAGGTCACGACCGGCGTATCGGGGCCAACCGTGACTTTCTTCTCGCCGTCCTTATACTTGATCATCAAGGTCTGGCCGTCATTGCCGGCGACTTGCTCTGCCACCGTCGCATTGGTCATGGTCGAGTTCGGCTTGAGATCATAGGGCCGCGACCCCTCGCCGGTGCCACGCATATTCTCGGGAAATACATGAACCTCGACAGCATTCTGCTGGCCGTCCGCGCCCGGCACCGTGGTGGTGCCGATGAACGAGCCGAGCTTGATGTCGGCGAGCGAAATCTTGATGATTCCGACGACCTTTACATCGGAGGTCAGGTGCAGCTTCACGTCCTCGCCGCTGCGCGATTTGACCACGAGCAGGTCACCATCGACACCTTCGATGGTGCCACGTACCCGCGTGGGCGTCAGCGGCTGTTGGGCGATCGCGCCAAGAACAGAGGCAGCCACCATTGCTGCGGTGATCAGCGGACGAGCAAACGTAGAACGGACTATAGACATGGGGGAAGTTCCTCCGTGGGCGGCACCTTACCCGGGCATGCGGACAGTTCCATGATAGTCTTGCTCACAACCGCGCGATCAGCAAAAGTGGTCGCCGGTTTTGCGTCCGATCGCGCGCCAAAATAAAGGCGCGATCAGCCGT
>DATHPL010000427.1:0-1995 GCA_035483915.1 Bradyrhizobium sp. | reverse complement strand
GGTGGCGAAATCGAACGAAGTGAGATTGAGCCGGGTGAGGGGTTGCTGTCGCGCGCGATACTGAAGAACCCCTCACCCGCCCTCAATGCTTTGCATTTCGGGCACCCTCTCCCGCAAGGGGAGAGGGGTCAGCGCATCACGACTTGAAGAAATTGTTCGCCGCTTCTTTCGAGGCGCGTTTCTTTGTCGCCGCCGCCTGCAAGCGTTCGATCTCGGACGTCAGCAGTGAAATGCGCTCGTTGAGTTCCTCTACCGAGAGCAGCGAGAGATCCTGCCCGATATCGTGACTGACTTTCCTTCTCGGCTTGTCGTCATCCTCGATGGCCATGCGCGCTGCTCCGTGATCGACAAAGAGATTGGGACTGGCTAATCAATTGGGACAAAATTCTAGCGTTTGGTCGAGGACAAATCATGGAAAAAATCCCTTCGCAAATGACGGTCATCGGCATCAGCAAGCCCGGCGGTCCGGAGGTGCTTCTACCCGAGACGCGGGCCGTGCCGGTGCCGGGGCCGAATGAAATCCTGATCAAGGTGATGGCTGCCGGCGTCAACCGGCCTGACGTGGCTCAGCGTGCCGGCGTTTATCCGCCGCCGCCTGGAGCCAGCGATTTGCCCGGCCTTGAGATCGCCGGCGAAGTGGTCGCGCTTGGCGAGGGAGCCCGCAAGCACAAGCTTGGCGACAAGGTAATGTCGCTGGTCGCCGGCGGCGGCTACGCCCAGTATTGTATCGCGCAAGACGCGCAAGCGATGGCGGTGCCCGCTTCGCTGTCGGTACTTGAAGCCGGAGCCACGCCGGAGACCTTGATGACCGTGTGGCACAACGTGTTCGAGCGCGGCCAGCTCAAGGCCGGCGAGACCATCCTGATTCATGGCGGCTCGTCCGGCATCGGCACCATGGCCATCCAGCTCGCCAAGGCGTTCGGCGCCAAGGTGATCGTCACCGTCGGATCGAAAGACAAGGCCGACGCCTGCCTCAAGCTCGGCGCCGATCATGCCATCAATTACAAGACCGACGACTTCGTCACCGCCGTCAAGCCGATGACAGAAGGCAAAGGCCCCAACGTCATTCTCGATATGGTGGGCGGCGACTATGTCGAACGCAACTACGAGGCCGCCGCCGCCGACGGACGCATCGTGCAGATCGCAACGCTTGGCGGCGCCAAGATCACCGCCAATATCGCAAGGCTCATGGTGAAGCGGCTGCATCACACCGGCTCGACATTGAGACCCCGTAGTAATGCGGATAAAGCGGCGATGGTCGCCGCGATCGAGGCCAAGGTGATGCCGCTATTGCGTGAAGGGCGCATCAAACCCCTGATGGACAGCACTTTCCCGCTGGAAAAGGCGGCTGATGCGCATCGGCGCATGGAGACCAGCGAACATATTGGCAAAATTGTGTTGGCGCTTTAACGATCGCGAACGATCAGAGACCGGAAACCCTTTGATTTCCTTCGCATTCGTGTCATCTATCCGGCACATCGGGCGGTAGGCCTCGCCTCGCGACTGTGCTGCTGATTGCGGAGAACCGACATTGCGTCTGATCAGGTGCCTGGCGGCATTTGCGCTGGGCCTCATGATTGTTGCGGCCACGCCGGCGTGGGCTATCGACGCAGTCAGCGTCCGCGGTGACGTGTCTGCGATCGACCTGACCGCGGTACTCGAACATCAGCACAGCGACACCGACCGCATCCAGGTTTCGACCGCGCCCGGCACCGACGGCATTGTCCGCCGCATCGAAGTTCGCGCCCGCGAGGGCGGCCAGAACTGGGTGGTGTTCGCGCTCGCCAACAACACCGACGATCAGCTCGACCGTCTGATTGTCGCGCCCCACTACCGCATCGTTTCGTCCGGATTGTTGTGGCCCGATCTCGGGCTGTCGCGCATCGCGACCATCACGCCCTCGACCGGCGACCGTCCCGAACGGCAAGAGAGCGCGACCGCGGATATCTTCCGCATCACGCTAGATCCGGGTTCGGTCGTCACCTATGTCGCGGA
>DATHPL010000426.1:0-5532 GCA_035483915.1 Bradyrhizobium sp. | reverse complement strand
TGCTGCAAGACGCCGGTTTGCCGGTCAAGGATGGCAAGCGGCTGTTGCCGAATGGTGAAATCTTCCGGATCGAATTTCTCGTCGACGAGCCGTCATTGGAGCCGCACCACGCGCCTTATATCAAGAATTTGGGGACGCTCGGCATCGAGGCGAGTTTGCGCCTCGTCGACCCCGTCCAGTATCGCGCACGCGTTGAGGACTTCGATTTCGACATGACCATCGAACGCTTCAGTATGTCGGCGACCCCGGGCGACGGCATGCGGCCGTTCTTCACCTCGCAGGCGGCAAAGACCAAGGGCTCCTATAATCTCGCTGGCATCGCCGACCCCGTGATCGATGCGCTGGTCGAAAAGGTTCTTGCCGCCGACAGCCGCGCCGACCTGACGGTTGCCTGCCGAGCGTTCGACCGGGTGTTTCGCGCTGGGCGTTACTGGGTGCCGCAGTGGTACGCCAACACGCATAAGCTCGCTTACTGGGATTTGTTCGCTCACCCCAAAAAACCGCCCCGCTATGCTTCAGGTGTCGGCGCGCCGGATAACTGGTGGACGGACGCCGGCAAAGCGGCCACAGCCGAGCAGGCGAAGTAACGAATGGGCGCCTACATCGCACGCCGCATTTTGCTGATGGTCCCCACGCTGTTGGGAATCCTGTTCGTGTCCTTTGTCGTGGTGCAATTCGCGCCCGGCGGCCCGGTCGAGCGGGTGATCGCGCAGCTTTCCGGTGCCGATACCGGGGGCACGTCGAGGATCTCGGGCTCATCGGGCGGCGATTTCGGGGCGCGCAACCAGGTCGGTGTGTCGTCGGATGCGGTGGGCTCCAAATACCGCGGCGCGCAGGGGCTCGATCCGGACTTTATCAAGAGCCTGGAGAAGCAGTTCGGCTTCGACAAGCCGGCGCCGGAACGATTCCTCTTGATGGTATGGAATTTCTCGCGGTTCGATTTCGGTAAAAGTTATTTCCGCGACGTCAGCGTGCTGCAGCTGATCAAGGAGAAGCTCCCAGTCTCGATGTCGCTTGGCATCTGGATGACGCTTTTGACCTATCTGATCTCGATTCCGCTCGGTATCCGCAAGGCGGTGATGGACGGTTCGAAATTCGATACCTGGACCTCGGCGGTGATCATCGTCGGCTTTGCTATACCGGGATTCCTGTTCGCAATTCTCCTGATTATTCTGTTTGCCGGCGGCTCCTTCTTCAATATCTTTCCGCTGCGCGGGCTGACGTCGGACGGCTGGTCGCAATTTCCCTGGTACTGGAAGATTCTCGACTATTTCTGGCACATCACCCTGCCGCTGATATCGATGGCGCTCGGCGCCTTCGCCACCATGACGTTGCTGACCAAGAATTCCTTTCTCGATGAAATCCGCAAACAATATGTGATGACCGCGCGCGCCAAGGGGTGCAGCGAGAACCAGGTGCTTTACGGCCATATCTTCCGCAACGCGATGTTGATCGTGATCGCCGGTTTCCCCGGGGCTTTCATCCACGCCTTCTTCTCCGGCTCGCTGCTGATCGAGACCATCTTCTCGCTCGATGGGCTCGGCCTGCTCGGCTTCGAGAGCGTGCTCAACCGCGACTATCCCGTGGTATTCGGAACGCTGTTCATCTTTTCGCTGGTCGGTCTCGTCGTCAATCTGATCTCTGATCTCGCTTACATGTGGGTCGACCCGCGGATCGATTTCGAAGCGCGGGAGGTCTGATGACGATCACCGCGCCGCCTTCCGCGCCACCTCCAGTCGAGACCACGACGCAGTCGCCGCTGGGTGCGGCGGTTCCAGTGACGAACCACGGGCTCGGCATTTCTCCGCTTAACCGCCGGCGTTGGCAAAATTTCAAATCGAACCGCAGGGGGTTCTGGTCCCTGTGGCTATTCCTGTTCCTGTTTTTCGTGTCGCTGTTCGCTGAACTGATTGCCAACGACCGGCCGTTCCTGATTCGGTTTGACGGGCATCTGTATTGGCCCGCTTTTGTCAGTTATTCGGAGACGACCTTCGGCGGCGATTTCGAAACCGCGGCCGATTATCGCGATCCCTATTTGCAGAAATTGATCGCCGCGAAGGGCGGCACCATCGTCTGGCCGCTGATCCGCTATTCCTACGATACTCATAATCTCGACCTTCCGACGCCCGCGCCGTCGCCACCGACCTGGATGCTGACAGAGGCGCAATGCAGAGAGGTCGTCGAAAGAAATGGCCTCAAGAGCTGCCGCGACCTTGAATATAACTGGCTCGGCACCGACGATCAGGGCCGCGATGTCGTTGCGCGCCTGATCTACGGCTTTCGTATCTCCGTGCTGTTCGGTCTCAGCCTGACCATCATCTCCTCGATCATCGGCGTCGCCGCGGGCGGGGTGCAGGGCTATTTCGGCGGCTGGATCGATTTGACCTTTCAGCGCCTGATCGAGGTCTGGACCGCCATTCCCTCGCTCTATCTGCTCTTGATCCTGTCTTCGGTGCTGGTGCCCGGCTTCTTCGTGTTGCTCGGCATCCTCCTGCTGTTTTCATGGGTGTCGCTGGTCGGTCTCGTGCGCGCGGAATTCCTGCGCGGACGCAATTTCGAATACATCCAGGCGGCGCGGGCGCTAGGCGTTTCCAATGCCGTCATCATGTTTCGCCATCTATTGCCGAACGCGATGGTGGCGACCATGACGTTCCTGCCGTTCATCGTCTCGTCGTCGGTGATGACGCTGACCGCGCTCGACTTCCTTGGCTTCGGGCTGCCGCCGGGGTCGCCCTCGCTCGGCGAACTGCTGTCGCAGGGCAAGGCCAATGTTCAGGCGCCGTGGCTCGGCTTCACCGGCTTCTTTGCCGTCGCGATCATGCTGTCACTGCTGATCTTCATTGGCGAAGCCGTGCGCGACGCTTTCGATCCGCGCAAGACGTTCAGGTGAGGGCCGCCATGGACGCCATCAACCAACCCTTGCTCGATGTTCGCGACCTGTCGGTGGCGTTTCACCAGCCGAGCGGCGACACCATCGCGGTCGACCACGTTTCATTTTCGATTCAGCGCGGACAGTGCGTGGCGCTGGTTGGCGAGTCCGGCTCAGGCAAGTCGGTCAGCGCGTTGTCGGTCTTGAAGCTGCTGCCATACCCGACCGCCTCGCATCCCTCCGGCAGTATTTTGTTCAAGGGCCGCGACTTGCTGACGATGTCGGAGCGCGAGATGCGTGGCATTCGCGGCAACGACATCTCGATTATCTTCCAGGAGCCGATGACCTCGCTCAATCCGCTGCATACGATTGAGTCCCAGATCGGCGAAATCCTGCAGCTGCATCAGGGCATCGGCGGCCAGATGGCGCGCTCGCGTACGCTTGAACTCCTGACCCAGGTCGGTATTCCCGATCCGCAAACGCGGCTCAAGAGCTATCCGCATCAGCTGTCCGGCGGCCAGCGCCAGCGGGTGATGATTGCGATGGCGCTGGCCAACGAACCGGATCTCCTGATCGCGGACGAGCCGACCACGGCGCTCGACGTCACCGTGCAGGCGCAAATCCTGGCGCTACTTGCGGACATCCGTAAGCGGCTCGGCATGAGCCTGTTGTTCATTACCCATGACCTCGGCATCGTGCGCCGTATCGCGGACGCGGTCTGCGTCATGAACGGTGGCAAGATCGTGGAGCAGGGGCCGGTCGAAGACGTCTTCACCGCGCCGAAACATCCCTATACCCGCGCGCTGCTCGCCGCCGAACCCAAGCCAGATCCCGCACCGCCGCGGCCTGAATCTCCCGTCGTGATCTCGACCGACGACCTGAAAGTCTGGTTTCCAATCAAGCGGGGCCTGCTGCGTTCGACGGTCGGCCACATCAAGGCCGTCGACGGCGTCAGCCTGTCGGTGCGCAAGGGTGAAACGCTCGGCGTCGTCGGCGAATCCGGCTCCGGAAAAACCACGCTCGGCCTTGCGCTGTTGCGCCTGATCTCTTCCGACGGGCCGATCGTGTTCTTAGGGAGCGAAATCCAGGGCCTGCGCTTCGAGGAAATGCGCCCCTTCCGCCGCGACATGCAGATCGTATTCCAGGATCCGTTCGGCGCCCTGAGCCCGCGAATGTCGGTCGGCGATATCATCGCCGAGGGGCTTAGCGTGCACCAGAAGTCGCTCACGCAAACCGAGCGCGAAGCGCGCGTGATCCAGGCGCTGTGCGACGTCGGTCTCGATCCCGCGACACGGTTCCGCTATCCGCATGAATTTTCCGGCGGCCAGCGCCAGCGCATCAGCATTGCACGTGCCGTGGTGCTGGAGCCGAACTTCGTCGTGCTGGACGAGCCCACCAGTGCGCTCGATATGCTGTTCCAGGCCCAGATGGTCGATCTGTTGCGCGAGCTGCAGCGCAGGCGCGACCTGACCTACATGTTCATTTCGCACGACCTGCGCGTGGTGGCTTCGCTCGCGAGCCACTTGATCGTGATGCGCGACGGCAAGGTGGTGGAAGAAGGCGCTGCCGCGGATTTGTTCAAGCGCCCGCAAACCGACTATACCCGCGCATTGTTCGCGGCCGCCTTCCGCCTGGAAGCCGCCGGCGACGGTGTCGTCAGGGAATAGAGGCTTTATCCTTCGGCGCGACGCTGTGTGACCGGGGGGCGTCCGTTCACCGGAACGTTCCAGATATCCTCGGCATATTCGGTAATGGTGCGATCGGACGAGAACCAGGCCATCCGGGCAACGTTGAGAATTGAAGCCCGTGTCCAGGCCGCCTGGGTCTGCCAGCGGGCGTCGATGCCGCGTTGCGCCGTATAGTAGGCGTCGAAATCCGCGCTGACCATGTAGTGGTCAAGATGGCGCAGCGCGTGCGTAATCGATTCGAAGCGGCTGGGATCGTCCGGCGAAAATTCACCGCTGCCGATGGCGTTGATCGCGCGCGAGAGCGCGGGCGAAGCCCGGATCACGTCGGTGGCATCGAGCCCCTGCTTGCGCCGCACCACGACATCCATCGCTTCCATGCCGAAGATCGCGATGTTGTCCGCACCCACATGATCGCGGATTTCGATATTGGCGCCGTCGAGCGTGCCGATGGTGATGGCGCCGTTGAGCGCGAGCTTCATGTTGCCGGTGCCCGAGGCTTCCATGCCTGCGGTCGAAATCTGTTCGGAGAGGTCGGCGGCCGGAATGATCACTTCCGCCAAGCTGACATTGTAGTCGGGGAGGAACGCGACTTTCAGGCGGCCAGCAACCACGGGATCATTGTTGACGACCTCGGCGACGTCGTTGATCAGTTTGATGATCAGTTTGGCGTAGCGGTAGCTCGCCGCCGCCTTGCCGGCAAAAATCTTGACGCGTGGCACCCAATTGCCTTGCGGATTGTCCTTGATCGCGTGGTAAAGCGCTATCGCTTCCAGGATATTGAGCAGTTGGCGCTTATATTCGTGAATGCGCTTGATCTGCACATCGAACAATGCGGCGGGGTCGACCTTGATGTTGATCTTTTCGCCGATCAGGCGCGCCAGCGCGATCTTGTTGTGGTGCTTGACGTTGCGGAATTTTTCCTGAAACGCGGCGTCGCCGGCGCTCTTTTCGAGCAATTGCAGCCGGGTCGGATCG
>DATHPL010000425.1:0-5233 GCA_035483915.1 Bradyrhizobium sp. | reverse complement strand
TCGTTCAGAAGGTCCATCAGCTTCAACAGCTTCTCGCCGGTTTCGTCGTCCACCGCGACGGTATTTTGCGGCTTCCAGATCACCGCGGCTTTCCGCGCTTCGCCAAATTTCGCTTCCAGCGCCTTGGCGACATCGCGGAAGGTTTCCTGCGAGGCGTAGATTTCATGACCGCTTTCGCCGGAAACCACGTCGTCGGCGCCGGCGTCGATCGCGGCTTCCAGCATCGCATCATCGGACGCCGCCTTGGCGTCATATTCGATGACGCCGGTACGATCGAACATGAACGAAACCGCGCCGGTTTCGCCGAGATTGCCGCCCGACTTGGTGAAATAGGAGCGGATATCGGAAGCGGTGCGGTTCCGGTTGTCGGTGAGCACCTCGACGATGACGGCCACGCCGCCCGGGCCATAGCCCTCGTAACGGATCTCGTCGTAGTTCTCGCTCTCGCCGCCGAGCGCTTTCTTGATCGCGCGCTCGATATTGTCCTTCGGCATATTCTCCTGCCGCGCGGCGATCACAGCCGCGCGCAGCCGCGGATTCATCGCCGGATCGGGCGTACCCAATTTCGCAGCCACCGTGATTTCCCGCGCCAGCTTGCCGAACAGCTTCGACTTCTGGGCGTCCTGGCGGCCCTTGCGGTGCATGATGTTCTTGAACTGGGAATGTCCGGCCATGCGGGTTCTCTAACGGTCCGTGCGGGGTGATTTGGATGGAAAGCGCGGCCTTATAGGCCTCTAACTCGCTGAAATCAAAGATTTGGCAGCATTTTCGGTATGGAGGTAGAGGAGACTGCCGACAAATCAGGCATTTGTTAACCATGATTTCACGGCGCGGTGGGAGGATGACATCGTCATGTCTGCGGCCGAGAGACCGAATGGCCCTTGGATTGTTCCGGAAATCCGCGCCCAAACCGCCCTCGCCTGGCCTTGAGGCCCAGGCGAAGCCGGTTTCTGTCGCCGTGGTTGCGGACAACTCGGAAGCCGAATCGAGCCGGCAAATTCTCGAGCTGCTTGAAATCGAGCTCGGCGGCATGATTCGCCAGTTGGAGCGCGCGGCGAGCTCCGTTGCCGGCGGCGCAGAGGCTACCGCCGCCACGCTGTCCACCGTCCGCCAGCGGACGGACGCGCTGAGCCTGCGCTCGAACGAAGCCCAGAGCACCGCAGCCACCTTCTCGCAGGCCGCCGGCAAGTTCGCCGATTCCGCCGAAGGCATCGGATCGCAGGTCCGCGACGCCGGCAAGCTCGCCGATGAGGCCAGCGCCGCCGCCCATGACGCAAGCCTCAATGTCGACCGCCTCAAGGAATCGTCTGCCGCGATCGGCAATGTCGTCAACCTGATCGCACAGATCGCCAGGCAAACGACGCTGCTGGCGCTCAACTCGACCATCGAGGCTGCGCGCGCGGGCGCCGCCGGACGCGGCTTTGCGGTGGTTGCCTCCGAGGTCAAGGCGCTTGCGGTGCAAACCCAGGATGCCACCGAGGAGATCAAGAAGAAGATCGACGCGCTACAACGCGACGCCGCAGGATCAGTGGAAGCCGTGCACCGGATTTCGCAAGCGATCCAGGCGATCCGCCCGGTGTTCGAAAACGTCAACGGCGCGGTAGCCGAGCAAAACCAGACCACCAGCGAGATGACCGGGAACGTCGCGACCGCCTCGAACTTCATCGCGTCTGTCGGCGACAGTGCGGCCGAGATCGACCACGCGGCCAAAGAAGCCGAGGCGCATCGCGAGCATGTCGCCAATGCCGGCAAGAATGTCACGATCTTCGCGCAGAAGCTCAAGTCCCGCTGCGCGGTCCTGCTCGGCAAGGACATGGGCTCCGATCGCAAGCGCGAGCGGTTGCCGTGTAACCTGAAGATCGAGCTCGAAACCGCGCAAGGCCGCATTTCAGCTCAGGTCTATGAAATTTCCCTGGAAAACATTCTGATCGGCGGACCGGAAGCCGCCAAGTTGCCGGTCGGTCAAATGCTCGACGCCAAGCTGGAAGGCATCGGAGACTGCAAGATCCGCAGCGGCGAGCGATCGAATGCTGGCGTTCAGGCGAGCTTCATTTCCAACGAGACCGCGTTCGTCGAGAAGATCGAAGACAAGCTCTGGTCGATCCACGATGAGAATACCGATCTCGTGACGCGCGCGATGGAAGCCGGCGTTCAGCTCCGTCGGATGTTCGAACAGGCGGTCGCAAACGGCGCGATCTCGGTCGATGCTCTCTTCGATACCGATTATGTCGAGATATCCGGCACCAATCCGCTCCAGCACCGCACCCGCATTCTCGACTGGGCGGATCGCGCTCTGCCGCCGTTCCAGGAAGCCTTCCTCGCCAAGGATCCACGGATGGTGTTCTGCGTCGCGATCGACCGTAACGGCTACCTGCCGGTGCACAACAAGATCTACTCCCATCCGCAGCGCGCTGGCGACGTCGCCTGGAACACCGCCCACAGCCGCAACCGCCGGATTTTCAATGACACCGCCGGACTTGCGGCGGGCCGCAACCAGCGCACCTATCTGATCCAGAGCTACGCCCGCGACATGGGGAACGGCGTCACCGTGATGATGCGCGAGATCGACGTTCCGATCCGCGTTCAGGGACGGCACTGGGGCGGGTTCCGCACTGCGTACAAGCTGTAAGCCGCCATCCACACTGGAGCAACGCGGTTGAGATATTCTCGCCAAGTCATGATCGACGGTGTAGAATCCCCGAGCTTGGATCGGAGCTTGCGGATCGGATGAAGAATCTATTGCAAGCCGCAAAATTGCTCCTCCTCGATCTGGCGTCGACCTTCTTTTTTCTTTTTCTCTATCTCCTCACGAAAAACGTCACGCTTTCGGTTCTGCTCGGAATGACGCTCGGCGCCGCCCAGATCGGTTGGGAGTTCGTGCGCCACAAGCCAATCGACACCATGCAGTGGATAAGCCTCTTCGTGGTGCTGGCTACCGGAACGACCGCACTGCTCACTGACGATCCGCGCTTTGTGATGATCAAGCCGAGCGTCATCTACTGCATCGTCGGCATTGCGATGCTGAAGCCGGGGTGGATGAACCGCTATCTGCCGCCCGTCGCGATCGAACTGATACCGGATATCGCGACCATCTTCGGTTACGTTTGGGCAGGCCTGATGTTCTTTTCGGCGGTTCTCAGCCTGATCGTAGCCTTCAACTACAGCATCACGACCTGGCTGGCATTCATGTCGATCTACGGCATCGTCAGCAAGCTGGCGCTGTTCCTGATCGGCTACGCCGCCATGCGAACCATCGCCGTTCACCGCCGCGCCCGGCTGTCGGCGGCCGCCTCCTGACATCACGCGAAACGCGACTTTCCCACCGCTGTCGTCGTCTGTTCATCTGCACCTCCTATAAGCCTGCCTTGTTTTGACAAGGAGGGAATTGCGATGGCCGGAGAGCATCCCGAACTCGACGAACTGCAGGCCAACTACAAGGCCGCGGTGGAAGCCTGGATTGCCGCCATTCGCAAGGAAGAAGAACTTGTGTCGGTCAACCACTCGGTGGCCGAAGTCGACAAATGGGAGCAGGCGCATTTCCAGGAAGACGAGATGCGCAGCGCCGTGAAGGACGCCAAGGCGAAATACGAGGACGCGCTGCGCGAAGAATTCTTCGGGTTCTAGCTCTGCCAAAATCCCGGCAGCGCCGGTTCTAACCGCCCGCCCACGCGCACGGGCGCGACTTTCACCGCAAGCCCCGTCGCATCATCAGTCTCGACCACGATGCCGGATAGCGTCGCCGGTCCCAGTGCCGGCTCGAAGCGAGCCGCCGGAATGCCGGACGTGAAACGCCGCATCGGCTCGTCTTTCTGCATGCCGATGATCGAGTCGTAATCGCCGGTCATGCCGGCATCGGTCATATAAGCGGTGCCGGCGGGAAGAATCTGATGGTCGGCCGTCGGCACATGGGTGTGGGTGCCGACCACAAGGCTGGCGCGGCCGTCGCAGAAAAAGCCGACCGCCTGCTTCTCGCTCGAGGCCTCGCCATGGAAGTCGACCACCACCGCATCCGCTGCCTCGCGCAGCGGGCAGGCCGCGAGTTCGCGGGCCAGAATCGCAAAGGGATCGTCGAACGGCGTCATGAAGACACGGCCGATGGCGTTGATCACCAGAGCGCGCTTTCCGCTTTTGGTGTCGATTAGCGCCACGCCGCGGCCGGGCGTGCCGGGCGGAAAATTCGCCGGGCGAATGAGGCGCGGCGCGCGCTCAATGAACACTAGCGCCTCACGCTGATCCCAGGAGTGATTGCCGAGCGTGACCGCATCCGCCCCAGCATCGATGAATTCCTGATAGATCGCTTCCGTGATTCCGAAACCGCCGGCCGCATTCTCGCCGTTGACGACGACAAGATCGAGCGACCAGTTGCGGATCATCTCGGGCAGATGCTCGGCGACCGCGGTGCGGCCGGACCGGCCGACGACGTCACCGACGAAGAGAATCCTCACTTACAAACTCCGAAAATCGAACGCTTTCTTTTCCGTTAGCACATAATCCAGCGCGACGTCGTGCGCGAGCGCGGGGACAGCCTTGATTTCCTGCGCGGCAAAGGCAACGCCCACCGTCGTGATCGGTTTTGTCTTCCGCAGATGCGCCAACGTGAAATCATAATGCCCGGCGCCATAGCCGATGCGGTGACCGAGGCGGTCAAAGGCCGCACACGGCACCAGCATGACGTCGGGGATGAGTTCGGCCATCGCCGGGGACGGCTCGAGAATACCGAGCGGACCGAGCGTGAGGCGATCGCCTGGCGACCAGGCGCGGAAGACCAGCGACTTGCCGCGCGCCATCACCGCGGGGAGCGCGAGCCTTGCGCCTCGTTCGGCCAGTTTGCGCATCAGGGGGGCAGGATCGAGTTCGCTGCGGATCGGCGAATAGCCGGAGACGACGGTGCCGGCAGCAATTTCGAACGGCAGCCCACGCGCAGCGAGCTTTTCGCCGGCCGTGACCCGGACGGCCATATCCATCGCGTCGCGCGCATCGAGCGCGATTTTGCGCAAGTCACCCTTTGACGGGGATGTCGACATGGTCGTGCTCTGTCGCCGGTGGAAGCACGTTGGAAAACAGGTGCGTGAGAAAAACAGAAAGAAAAAGTGCGAAGCCGCGGTCGCCGTTGAAGCGCTCGATCCCGGAGTTCCCTACGAAAGTAGGTGGGCACCATATGTCCGGATCCACGGACCCGGCCAGGGACAGTTCCCTAAAGGATCGATAAGGCCCCGGGGATATATGGCTCCTG
>DATHPL010000424.1:0-2828 GCA_035483915.1 Bradyrhizobium sp. | reverse complement strand
ACGTCGGGTTACCTACCGTCGTTCCTCAAGGTCGTGAATAACGTCCCCAATAACGTCTCCTCGCTCATTCTGATGGGCGGGAGTGTGATGGCTTTGATCTCGGCGATCCTGGTCGGCGCGCTCAGCGACGCCATCGGCCGCAAGAAGACTTTTATCCTGGCCGGCCTGTGCATGATCGTATTGCTGCCGATCTGCTATCTCGGCATGGCCGCGACCAAGGACACCAACATGATCGCGTTTTATGCCCTGGCGATCGCATTCCTCGGTAACGCCGGCTACGCGCCGGTTCTCATCTTTCTCAACGAGCGGTTTCCGACCGAGATCCGCGCCAGCGGCACCGGCCTGTCATGGAATATCGGCTTTGCACTGGGTGGAATGATGCCGACGTTCGTATCGCTGGCGGCTAAGACCGCCGCGGAAATCCCGATGGCGCTTTCGATTTTCGTGGTTGTGATCTTTGCGATCTACCTGATCGGCGCGTTCCTGATCCCGGAAACGAAAGGGAATTTTCGCTGACGACGCGAAGACCCGTCAAAACTCAGGCGCCGGCGGCACGTAGCGCGCCGGCGACCGTCATGATGGCAACGTTGCGCTTGGTCGCGGCCTCGGTCGCGTAACGCAACAGCGACGGAGTGCAGCCGTAGGGGCTGGGCTCGCTCGCCACATCGTGGCCATAGAAAATGAGCCAGCCGTTTGAATCGACCAGCGCATCGAAGACGCGATCGATATCTTCCTCGTCGATGTGGTGATTGATCAACGGCGTGGAGCGCAGATACTGCAGGTCGACCACGCCGCTGTTGATACCCGGAATAATGCTGCGGGAAGATCGGAAGGTCTTTGCGAGTTGCGGTTTACGCCACACCGATCCCAGGCCGTAGGGATAGGCAAAATTATCGATCCGGATCGAGGGATCAAGGCCAAGCAGATAGCGGCGGTTGTCGTCGATTTCGGCAGCGAGCCGTGTCGCATCGAGATCGGTCGCGCGTACGTGTGAAAACGTATGGCAGGCGATCTCATGGCCGCGCCGGTGCAGTTCCACGATCTTGTCGGCCGCGACCCCTTGCCAGTGATCTGACCATTTGCCGACCTGGCTGCCCGCGACATAGAACGTCGCCTTGGCATCGTGCCGATCGAGAATCGGGACGCCGACGTCGGCGGCGCTATCGGGAAAGTCATCGAAGGTGAAGCTGACCATCGCCCGCGGGTTGCGCAGCTTGAACGGCGTCGTACAGAAGTAACGCGACAGGCGGTTACTGACGCGTGCTTGCAACGCCGGCCATTCGGTTTGCCTAGCCATTTCAGTCCCCGGTTACAGACTTGTTTCCGGCGAAACGGCTCGCGCGCGTTCGTTAAGAAAACCGATCCAGTTACGGAACATCACGGTGGCGGCAGCGCCGGTCGCGATATCCGTCCGAAGGGTACGGTCAGGCAATTCCGTGCTCAGCGCCGGCCGGCGTTCGGCCTGGGCACGCGCCGCAAAGGCCGCAAGCTTCTGCTCGGTCTGCGCGTCGAAATAGCCGATGGGGATGCCTGGGTAGCTGTCGCGTTCGCCCACGAGAAAGCGCGATATGTCGCGAAGATATTCACGCTCCAGCGACAATTCCTCATATTCCGGATGGCCCTGGAAGAAGATGAACTGACTGCCGAAGTCCTTGGCGAAGCTGTCGACGCCGCCTCGGGTCGAGTACGACAGCAACTGGTAGCCTTTCGTCGTTAGATCATCGGCGCGCACTTCATTGAGGCGCGAATGCGCCACCTTGAACGGGGCGGGAAGGCCTTGCATTAGCCAATGCTGGGACACGTCAAAGCAGTCGTAGATTCCGGAGCACTTTGTTTCGAGCCGTTTTCGTTCGATGTCGTCCAGATGCAATACCGCGGCGTGGGCAGCGAGGCACGACCAGATTGTCGATCGGGTATTGTGCTTGGCCCAGTCGACAATGTCGCGGAACTCGCGCCAGAACATCTCTTGGGGGAGGGTTGCCGCATTGGGCTCCGCGCCGGTGACGATCAAGCCGTCGATCTGGAGCCGATCGATTTCGGCGATGTCGGTGTACTGCCCCTCGAGGCGCCCTTGCTCCGATTGCGAGCGTCTTACGGACGGCAAGGAGAAGCAGTGAAAATCGATGCGAACGTCGCCGGCTGCTCGTCTTAATAGGCGCATGAACTGACGTTCGGTCGCCTTAAGCGCACCGTCCGGCATATTGTTGATGAGGCCGATCGTGAGGTCGACATCGACGTTTTGCGGGTGACCGAATTTATCCTCGCGCCGCTGCTGCACCGGTACGAGACCAGGACTGACGATCAGTCGCCGCTTTTCCAACAGGACGGTCATGTCGCGCCTAGAGCTCCGATTCTGAAGTTCGCATGATATTGCGGCAACCTCTGATGCGAACTTCAGAATCAAAGGAGCTCTAGCAACTTGTCGATTCCTAGTGCGGCTTTGAATTTGAAGTTCCTATGACGAAGTTGCTGCGATAGCGACAGGAACTTCAAATTCGCCGCACTAGCCAGTTCATTCCGCCGCTTCGAGCCGCTTGTGCGCCGAGCAAGCCTTCGCCAACGCCTGATCGATGTCTTCGATAATGTCGTCGACATGCTCGATGCCGATCGAAAGGCGGATGGTTTCCGGCAGGATGCCTGCGACGCGTTGCTGCTCCGCGGTCATCTGCCGGTGGGTGGTCGAGGCCGGATGGCAAGCGAGCGACTTGGCATCGCCGATATTGACAAGCCGTGTGATCAGTTCCAGGGAGTCGTAGAAGACCTTGCCGGCCTCCAGGCCGCCCTTGATGCCGAAGGTGAACAACGAGGAAGCGTTGCCGTTGAGATAT
>DATHPL010000423.1:0-7818 GCA_035483915.1 Bradyrhizobium sp. | reverse complement strand
GTAGGCCAGCGGAACGCCAAAGAACTCCAACTGGGCGTTCTCGAAGTAGAGCATCTTGTCGAGCTGGTCATGGATGATGCGCATCCCCTTGACCTGCCACAGCGGCGGCTTCTTCGGATCGTCCTTGCAAGGCGCGCAGGCAGTATAGACGCCGTTCTCGAACACCGTGTAGTTACCGCTGGAGCGATCGGCGCGGGTGGCCGCCATGCGGGTGGCATCGGCGGTATCGACGCGCAGCGAATCGACGAAGCCGTCGCGGTAGTCGTCGCTCAGATCCAGGATGTCGGCGTAGGTGATCTTGCCGTCGACGTCGGTCATGCGGATGTTGCCTTCGGCATGCAACCGCTTGGTCTTCTGGTCGTAGATGACCTTGTCCGCCTCGACGCTGGTGCCGTTGTAGAACAGCTGCACGTTGCCGACCGCCGACACCCGCGAGTTGTTGTAGTCGTAATCGACCTCGTTGGCTTGAACCAGCATCTGTCCGTCATTCGCCGGACGCTGCGTGACAGGCTTGGGCGGCAGCGCGTTGTAGGGGAATATTTGCGCGGACGCCGCCGTCGTCATCAAGACCCCGCAAGTCATCGAGGAAAGGATCAGACAGGCGATGACCAGCCAAATCGGGGCTGAGGCGGCACGACCTTGTGCTGTTGATTCACCCCATGCAGCGCGGCCAGCGATCGCGAACTTCAACACCGACCTCAATGCGTTGCCATCCGACCGCTCGAACATCAGCCGTCGAATCCGACCGATGCAGCAGGCATCTCGCGTCTGATTGGTTTTGGGATTGCTCTCTTAAACCGGCAGCTCGAAGTGCTGATGTCCCGAGGTAACCAAAAGCGCCTCAAATGTTGCACAGTGTTGCACCATCAAAGGCAGGTTACATAAGGTTACAAAATCGCTTCCCGGGAGCGATCAACCCATGGACGAACCGGTGTAAGGGGTCATTAAGGCCCGGCGCCAAAGCAGGGGCCTGTGAAGGAATTGCCGGTGTCGAAGGTTGCGCCACATCTTCTTATTGTCGACGACGACAAGGAGCTTTGCTCGCTGTTGTCAAAATTTTTGAGCCGGCACGGCTATCGCGTTTCCGTTGCCCATAACGGCAGCGAGATGGCGTCGATCCTGGAGGCGTCGCGCGTCAACCTCGTGATCCTCGACCTGATGCTGCCGGGCGAGGATGGCCTCGTGTTGTGCCGCCGGCTGCGCACAACGAGTACCTTGCCGATCATCATGCTGACGGCGATCAGCGATGAGACGGATCGGATCATCGGCCTTGAAATGGGCGCTGACGACTATCTTGCCAAGGTGCCCAATCCCCGCGAATTGCTGGCGCGGGTCCGCGCCGTGCTTCGTCGCGCCGGCCCGCCTGAAGCGCGTGCTTCCACGGATCAAAAGCGGATTCTTGAATTTGCCGGCTGGCGGCTGGACGTGACGCATCGGCAGCTTTTTTCAGCAAAGAACGCGCTGGTACCGTTGCGGGCCGGTGAATTCGATTTGCTTCTGGCATTGGCCGAACGGCCGCAGCGCGTATTGTCGCGCGATCAATTGCTCGACCTTTCGCGGGGACGCTCCGCCAACATTTTTGATCGAAGCATCGATGTGCAGATCAGCCGGCTTCGCCGCAAGATCGAACCCGATCCCAAGGAGCCGACCTTGATCAAGACCGTCCGCAGCGGCGGCTATATCCTGGCTGCGAACGTCGTCGCGGTGCCGGCGTCATGATGATGGTCCTGGCGCGTTTCAACAGCATCGCCGCACGGATCGCGATTGCGATCATTCTCGCGGTCTTTCTCGCGATTGTCACCATCATTGGGTTCGATCGGGTCGTCAGTCGTTACCTGTGGGGTGAAAGCGACGCCGCTCGGCGGCATCTGATCCTCTCCAGGTCGCAAGTGGCCGTCATCAACGTTCACAACAATCCGATGATGCTTTCGGGCGCAATGGCCGCGATCATCCGTGCGGTGGCATCCGCTCCGTCATCCGAGCGAGCGGGGATCGTCGCGGCGATGACGCAGCCCGACCTGAACGTCGCTTTGGGTGAGGCCGCGCACGCCGATGCGATCGCCGGCAAGGAAGAAGGCGTTGAGCGGCTCCGCCAGTTGACCGAGATGCAGCTGGAAACATTTGGTATTCCAATCCGCGTCGGCGCGGTATCTCTCTCCGAAGATCATGACCGATCGCGGCGCGGGCTGGTGACCATTTACGCCGACCTGCCGGATGGTCAGCGGATCGTGTTCACCATTCCCGATTATCCCCGGGGTGCCGGATATGGCCTGCTGATATTTTCGGTCTCGATCGTCTTCATCGCCGCCGTCGTCTCGATATGGATGGCACATCGAATTGCTGCTCCGATCCGCGATTTTGGCCGCGCGGCGGAACAACTTGGCGTCGATTTAACCGGTCAGCCGCTGACGGTGCGCGGGCCGCTGGAATTGCGCACCACCATCCAGACGTTCAATCGGATGCAAAACAGGCTTCGCCGTTTTCTGGAGGACCACACGCAGATGCTGGCTGCGATCTCGCACGATCTCAGGGCCCCGCTGGCCCGCTTGCGTTTGCGGGCCGAGTTGGTCGCCGATGGCGAGCAACAGCGCAAGATGTTCGATGATCTGGACGACATGAATGCCATGATCGATTCCACGCTGGCTTTTGCGCGTAATGACGCTCGCCGGGAGCCGCGAAGGCTGGTCGATCTCGGTGTCCTCGTTGGCGATGTCTGCGAAGACGCGGGCGATGCGGGCGGCACGGTTTCCTATACCGGCCAGCGCGGCATCGATATTCCGTGCCGGCCGACCGATGTCCGCCGAGCCGTGGCAAACCTTGTCGATAACGCCGTCAAATATGGGGGATGCGTGCGCGTCGACGTCGTTCGCGATGCCGGGTGCGTCACCATCGTCGTTGACGACGATGGGCCCGGCATTCCGACGGAGGATCAGGAGAAGGTTTTCGCGCCGTTCTACCGGCGGGAGCCGGCGCGCGATCCTGCCAAGGCCGGTGTCGGCCTGGGCCTTAGCATCGCCCGGACCGTCGTGCGCGAACATGGCGGCGATGTCACGCTCGAGAACCGCAGTGATGGCGGGCTGCGCGCGCTGATCGAGCTGCCGGCGTTGCCGCAGTAAGCTCGTGCGCCGCGCCCGCGCAAGGGACCGCCCGTGATGGACGGCCCCGGCACTAAAAAAATGACTTTTACCGAACCGTGTGTGCGGCGAGATTGATCGTGAACCCGTCCGTGACCCTGGGCTTCGGCGTCTCGCCCTCGACATAGGGCGCCGAGTAATAGGTGCCGACGATCGCGTCCTTTGCGACTTCCAGCCGCAGGAAACCGAAATACTGATCGTCGTAGCTCTCGAGCCGCAGCGTGTCGGAGAGCTGCAACGGGGCCATCGGTGCCTTGCCCTTGATCTTGTGCAAGGTGCCGAGTTTGGAATAGCCGCCGGCGCCGGCGACGACGCAGGGGATTTGGACCGTCTTGCTCTTGACGCTCTCCTGCACGGTGAAGCGCTGATAGTTGTGGACGTGACCCGAGAGGATCAAATGCGGGTATTTGCCCGTCGCGGTAAAACTTTCGAACAGAACCTTTTCGGCAACCGTACTGCCGGAGTGCTCGGTATCGCCGGAAAACGGAGGATGATGGATGGTGACGATGAGCGCCTTGTCGGCATCGGCAGCTTTTAGCTCACTCTTGAACCAGTCGATCTGGTCCTGCTGTATTTCAGCTTCGGTTTCACCGACATTGGAAAACAGGCCGATGATCGTGGCGAGCGGCGTGGTGAAGGTCCAGTAGACGTTCGGCAGATCCATCTGGGTGCGCGAGGACGTCGTTTTCAGGGAGCCGAGCCGGGTCGGATCGGGTGACATGAAGTTCTGCACCCAGCCGTCGAGAGGCTTCTTGTTGGGATCGACCGGGCCGTCCTGCGGATCGTCGGGCTGGCAGTCGTGATTGCCGGGGATCGAGACGATCAGGCCGGGATATTCGGCGTAGGTTTCATAAAAGGTTTCGCCGTAAGTCTGGATGTCGCCGGCGAAATAGACGACGTCGCCGAGGTGATAGAAGAATGCGGGCACCTCGCCGTCGGCGCTGTTGTCGTAATCCTGTGTCAACATGCCGGCAATGAAGTCCATTTCCTTGCCGCGCTCGTCGCCGGTATCGCCGACGGTGTGGAAGACCAGTTTGCTTTTCGCGATTTTGTCGACCTCGTCCTGATGCAAGAGTTGAGTGAGATCGAAGCGGAACGGCGATTTGCCAAGAGGCGCCGGCAGCGGCTGAAAGGGATAATGCGGATCGACGAAATGCTTCGACTGCACCGGCATCTTGCTGTTTTCGGCATGCGATTTGTAACTGGAGGAGGAATGCGCGGCCGAGGAATGTGCCGTCGACGACGAAGCCGATACAGCAGACGGAAACTGTCGGCGATTGCCGGCGCCGCGTCCCTTGGCGAGTACGTGCTTGCTCATAACTGACCTTTATTGGCTGATGTCGGTTGGTGTGTCGGCGCAAATCGGCGGCGATGTTCGCGCCGTGTGAATGACGAGAAATTGCAAAAGAAAATCTGACAATTGAAACGGGTAAATGTTAGCGCGATATCGTGTAGGTTTATTGGCGCTTCCGTGACGGAATTCGCGCGGATTGCGCAAAGAGAATCGGCGAGCCGTGTCGCTGATTTTACGGACGCGGAGCGGCCGCCTTTGACAGGCAATCGCTTACGATGATCTGCGGGTGATATTGTGCGGGGTCAGATATCCGGACCCGAACGACAAGCTGGTCTTCAGCTCGAAGGTTCGAGCATCCAGCGAAAATCGGGAATAGGCGTTCTTGAATGAATCGATCCTGGTGCGGGCGGTGGGACTCGAACCCACACGACGTTGCCATCGAGGGATTTTAAGTCCCTTGCGTCTACCAATTCCGCCACGTCCGCTTCGTTGATTTGCATAGCTTTTTAGTGTTCCGGAGGCAATTGTTAGACACTTAATCCTTCGCGTTAGACAATTTGCCCACAGACCTGTTCACGTTCCGTCTTTCAGGCGGTTGAAGGCGCGGGTGATATTGACCTCTGACTCGACGTGCCGGGTGTAATGCTCGCCCATCCGGGGCGAGATGTCCCCGATCAGATCCGTGACTTCTTCCTTCGTGGCGCCGTTGCGACGCCACCAAGATGCGTAGGAGACGCGGAGGCCGTGCAAGGTGGTGCCGGCGCCGATATGCCCGGCCCGCTCCTGATCACGCAGCCAGTGGCTCACGCGGGTCTGCATTTCTTTTTCGCTTTCCCATGCCGAGCCGTCGTGGCGAACCGCGATGAGACCATCGGCGCGTTGGACCTTCAGCTCGGCCATAAAGGAGTTCGGGGAGAACCGGCAGGAACACGATCTTTTTGTTCTTGCGCGCATAGTAGCGCACGGCCTGTCCCGTAAGCGGGTGAGGCTCGAACTGCTTCCGGTTGACTTTCACAATGGTTTGACCGCGGAGGCCGGCGTAGCGGGCCTGCATCATCGGGATCAGCACTTCCAGCGGCGCGTTCTCGCGGGCGAATTGCCACTCCGATGCGAACCATTCCCGGTTGGCGTTCGGGTCTGCTTGGTGGGCGTCGTCCATGCCTGTGCAGGGATTGAAGGGCATCTTGCCGCGCTTCACGGCCTGCCGGAACATCGAGGACAGCGCCGAAATCATTTGGTCGGCGAACCGCGGCCACTTCTTGACGGCGCATTTGTCGCGTGTGTCATAAAGGTCCGGCTGGGTGATCCCTGCAAGCGGCATATCGAATTCAGGCCGCAGGTAATCGAAGGCCTCAAGGTAATCCTGGCGAGTCGACTTTGCGAGCCTGGACCATTTCGGATAGCTGCCTTCAATGTTGCCGGGATTGTCAGTCCATTGCTTGAGTGGACGATCGATGTCGCCGTTTGTGTACCAGTGGATGAAGCCGCCCAAGGTTTCGATCGAGAAGTCGGCAGCACGCCGCATCTGTAGTCGCGGGCGATTATAGGTCTGGATGAAATCCGGATCGGCCAGCTTATTGTTCAGATCCTCGCGAGACCCCTTAAAGCCCTTGATCAACGGCTCTCCGGTTCCGGTAGACATACCATAGCCCGCGGGCCTCATAGACTTTAAGCCCTTCGAGCTTCACCTTGACCACCATTGAGCTTTTCCCCGAACCGTCGGACGGAACGGGATGGTTGCGCATTTTGTTCTGCTAAAGCAAGACTTTGATCAGATTGGTGCCGGCTCCTTCTCCACAAGTCGATGGCATCAAGATCGAACATGCCCGTGTCGGGGTCCGGCTCAGGGAAGCCGCGTTTGATCAGTTTCGGCAGCAACTCATTGAAGCGAGCGAGGGTGAGGTGTAGCCGCCGCGCCGCCTTCTTGGGCGGCACGTCGCGTGGATCGATGCGGTAGCGGATCTCTGCTTGTCGACGGCCGGTCATCCGGCCATCATGTTGCTATTGATGCCGCATCGAAAACAGTCGCCAAGTGAGCGTCGTACGATCGGATGTCAAAGCGAAATAAAAGAAAAATCGCCGACGCGTTTGCGCTTGCCCCGGTGAGTTGGGTGGCCTTAACCATAGCCTTTCTTAGGGGGCTACTTCTTGAATTCTGCGGCGAAAGTTCCTCAGGACGCAAACAATCGCTGATTTGCAAGGTTTCGGTTAGGTCGTCTCTGGTGCGAAGCCTCCGTTGATCGCCTGGTCGATGGTCGGCGACGGATCGATCGGCTCGCCATCTGACCACATCCGCTCGTTCCACGTTTCGCAAAGCAGCCTGTCGGCCTGCTGCAGCATGGTCTCGGCCTTGGTCCTCATCTCGGCCGACTGCGCAGCGAGGATGTTGGTCATCGCACGTGCCTGCCGAGCTCCTTGCTCAGGGCTTTACGGTCGCCGCCGGACAAGGGCATGGAATGATGTTTCGGCGCCATCCGGCCATCCAGGATGCAGACAACGGACCGGCGCGCCGGCGACTACTCGAACGCAGGCCAGCAGCCGTCTTCTTCGTGCCGGCCGGTCCGCTGCTGACAGGTGTTGTCGAGCAGGCGTTGCCCGACGGTCTTCCACTCGGTCTCGGCGCCGTATAGGCGGACGGCATCTGCCGTCTGGATTTCGACGGTGCGGCCGCAGCGGCGGCAGGCGACCCGCAGCAGATGTCGTTGTACATCGGACAGCCGCTTCGTCCGGATCGAGGGGCCGGGTGGCCCGCCGTCGGCGGCGACGTGCTCTAATACGGCCTGCCAGTATTCCGGCGGCATCTCGTCACCCGGACCGGGTGTGCCAGTCGGCGGCACGTTTCCGCGGGCGGTGGCCGTAGCGGCCAGTTTCTCGATCTGTTTTCGGGTCGGCATGCGCCAGCTTGAGGGTCGGTCGGTCATGTCACGATTAGAACACACCAAGAACAAATGTCGAGTCCGTTAAAAGACGGAAACCCAAAAATATCTTCGGATGGAGGGGGGTAGGGTGTCGGAACCAAGGTTCGCCGTTCGTCTTGAGTCCGTGCCGCCCTCGTTTTTCGGAGTACCGCGTTCATGGCCCCTCGCGCCAAGAAGGTGATCTGGGAACACGCGCCACCAGCGTGTTTTCGCATCGTGACGGCGTTCCGACGCCTGTTGCGATCGTCTTCAAGTCCCGCTGCGGATGCCGGCTTCGTCGGCGCCGGCACGTCCGCGGCGGATATCGGCCGGCGTAAGCTTCAGTTTGCCAGCCTGGTACAGATACATCGTCGCGATGGATCGGTAGGGCCGCCACGTCTCCATTTTCTCCTTGAAGAACTCGACGGACGGCTGTGCCTTGAGGCCGTAGACGATCCGCGCGATCCCGCGGATAACGGCATCCGGCGCCGGC
>DATHPL010000422.1:0-6143 GCA_035483915.1 Bradyrhizobium sp. | reverse complement strand
GTGTATCAGGACATCGTCCGGCATACCTCGACTTCGTTTGCGCCCTGGTATGTCGTGCCGGCCGACCACAAATGGTTTGCCCGCGTGGTGATCGGCTCGGTCATCGTCAGCGCGCTGGAGGAGCTCAACTTGCGCTTTCCGCGCGTCGACAAGGACTCGCTTGAGAAATTCGCCGAGGTGCGCAAGGCGCTGGAGAGCGAAGGCCAAAGCGCCACCAAAAGACCGGCCAGGAACGCTGCGAAGGGACGCAAGCGGCCGACCAAGGCCAGCTAGATCAGGATGAAGCCCCGGCGCGTCAGCGCTTTTCCCTTGCCGAGAACGATCGTCTGGGATCAAATTGATCGGCGTGCAACATTTTCCCGGGGAAACAAAATGCTTAGAAAAATCATGCTGGCGGGTTTCATCGTCGCATTTGCCGGCGGCGCGGCTTTTGCGCAGGAGAGCTGCGACAGCAAGGCAGTCGGCAAGGACGGCAAGCCGCTCGCGGGCGCTGCCAAGACCTCGTTCATGAAGAAGTGCATGGCCGATAGCTGCGCCACCAAGGCCGTGAGCTCCGAGGGCAAGCCGCTTGCGGGCGCCGCCAAGAACTCCTTCATGAAGAAGTGCGAAGCGGGCGGTTAGTGCGGCTTCCCTCATCCTGAGGAGCCGCGTAAGCGGCGCCTCGAAGGATGAGGTCGACGTCGAGGCCTCATGGGTTCGAGACGCGCCAGAGCGCTCCTCACCATGAGGGTTTGACGCAGCAGGTTGGACCTTGATTATTCCGTTTGATGGAAAGCCGCCTTTCAAGGCGGCCTTCTTTTGGGCTGTTAGCGCGGTCCGAGAATGCAGTCCCAGAATAAGGCGAGCGTCCGCAGTTTGGCCTTGTTCGACCATCGAAGTGGCAAGGAAGTGCCCCATAAATCCCAAAAACCCGGCGCTTGATGGATGGGCTTTGGGTCCATCATGTGAGTGAGTAAAATGGCACGTCTCTATCCCTCATCGATGTCGGAAGACGGACAGGTTTCCGAGGCTGAGCCGATCACGCCAGCGCTTGCCGAATCTCTCGAACGTACGGAGATGCTTCGGGAGCAACTCAGGAGTTCGGACCGCTTGAACGAATATTACAACGCGGTCGTCGCCGAACTGCGTGCCTCGCTCGAACAGATCGAAGCGGACGATCAGGCGTCCTGAGACGGCGGAACCTCAACGATCGCTTTTTTGAAAAGTTTCACATTGGCCTCCTCCGGCTTTCCGCAGGGGGCCAATTGTCTTTTGGCGCAAAGCCGCGCCGCCGGGTTTCATCATCACATCAACGCCGTGTAACGAACGACGCACAACCGCGATTCAAACGCAATCAAGGCGAACTCCTGACGTCTTCTCGCTGCTTTACAACTGCATGTGAGGGGACCGTGATCATGCCGACGACACAAGAAGAAAAGCCCGCCAAGTCACGCCAGCGCAATCGCAAGACGGATCAGCGGAAGGCGAAAGGCGAAAAGAAGGCAGAGGCGGGCCCTCAGGCTGATGATCCCGTCAGCGCCGTCATGGCCCCGATCGAAGCGGCGCAAGTAGAAATCGCTCCCGTCGAAATCGCACCGATCGAGATCACCCCGGTTGAGATCACTCCAGTTGAGATTGCGGAGGTCGAGGTCGCTGCGGTCGAGGCTGCGCCGGCCGCGATCACGCCGGAAGCGATCGCGCCGGTAGCGATCACCATGGAAAAGGCCGGCGATGCGGCGTTGAGCGGCGAAGTATTGCCGCCGGAAGTGCGCGAGCACGCGCCACAGACGGCCGGTGCCCAGGCGATTGCGCTCGCCTACGGTGACTACACGCGAAAATCGGTTCTCGCCGGCCGCTTCCTGGTCGAACGCCTGGTCACGGTGCGGTCTTTTGAAGAGGCCATCGAAATTCAGGGTGAATTCGCCAAGCAGGCTTTTGCGAACTTTGTCGC
This sequence comes from Bradyrhizobium sp., assembly GCA_035483915.1. GTDB lineage: Bacteria > Pseudomonadota > Alphaproteobacteria > Rhizobiales > Xanthobacteraceae > Bradyrhizobium. Next base: position 4,213 of record DATHPL010000422.1, on the reverse strand, counting down.
CCACTCCGAGAGGATCTGCGAACTTTACGGCGCATGGGCGCAGCAGTCCTTCGGGTCCTTTGATAAACTCGCGACCCAGTGGACCCGGATCGGGCGTTAAGTCAGATCGGGTCTGATTGAGGCGTTTTCTACCGCAGATAAGTTGACGCAATCTGCGTAAGCCCAGATTGCGATGCGAACCGGTTTCGCCGGGCCACTGGCTCACTCGGCCGCCCGCCCTTAGCGAAGGCGGGCAAGTCCGAGCGCATGCTTCGCTCGAAAACGCTATCAGCCTCAATCGGCCACGCGTCCCGCATGATGCAACCAGGCGTGAATGATCTGCCACTTGTCACGCCTGCCTGGGCGGAAGTCCAAAAGCGGGGAGCGTCTGTCCTGAAGCTCGCAGAAGAACTTCAAGCTGTCGCGGGCGGTCGGCGCTGTCGGGTCGTCGACCGGCTGGGCCTGGAGCCAACGATCCCATTCCTGAAGCACCTGGGACTTCCACTGATCCTGTCGCATTGACGGCGCGTCCTCGTCTTAAAGAGGCGAGACCCCTTAAATAGGGTCTCCGGGTGGTTGCGCTGGTCTTCGGAAGTGGGTTTTTTGCTAAATCGCTCAGGCGAGCGATCCGGAAGGTGCCCGGCTCCGCCGTGCCGATAGACGCCTTCAAAACCCACTATGCTCGGGAGGGCTTAATCGTTTCTAAATGCGGCTGCATGGATGTCAAGCGATTGGCGCTGACCTGACAATAGTGCACATCGACCTGATGTTATTGTGCAACGCCTCCTTTGAATCTAACATCAGGAAAGCCCTCAAAAGACGGACCTGTGGAATGCCAAATCGCTTCGGCCCAGTGACGCGACGCCTGAATGTCGCCTTGGTGACAGTGGGGCTCACGCTGGCGAACCTGTCCGGGGCATGTGCTTCCTACAAGGCACAACCGACGCTGGCAGCCGGCGCCCCGCTCAGTTTCGGCATGAGCACCGAGGAGGCCTCGGCCGCTTTGGGCGTGCCCTTGAGCTATGTTCGCGGCCGTCCCGGCAACGAACTGCTGCTCGCTCTGCCCAACGTCAAGGGCAGCGCGATGACGATCCGAAGCGACGGGCTTTATCTGCAATTTCGAAGAGGAAGGCTGACCGGATGGAAGGGCGATTGGGGAACGGCGAAGCCGCCGGTGGTAGGCTGGTGATGCGGCCTCTTTTAAAAACGGCGATCCTGGCGGCCGCTCTTGTCGCGTCGGTGTCCAGCGCCTCAGCCCAGAGCTATGGCGAGGGGCGGCGCTACAACAACGGCAACACCGCAAGTTTCTTCTTTTACGACAACCGCGACGACCAGCGCGATTTGCCGACCAACGGCGGCTTTCCTGGCAATTTTGCCGCCGACCGGGTGTTCGCCGGTGTCGGCGCCGCCGGATGGCTCGAAAGCAACCCGCAGCATTCGGCCCAGCCCTATCCGTCGCAGACCTACACCGTCAACACGGGGAGGTACGTCACCTGCCCGCACACGCGCGTCGAACTGGGCCCGGACGGGCGGCGCACTGTCCGCTGCCTGACGCCGCAGTGAGGGGCGGCCGGACGCCGGCGTTAGGCACAACTTGCACCCTATTGCGGTCTTGACGGTCGGCGACCGCATCAGGTCAGATAACGCCATGGTCCGGGCTTCCTTACTCGCGCTCCTGGCCGCAGTGGTCGCGGCATCGCCAGCCATGTCACCAGCCATGGCCGAAACCATGAGCTTCGAAAACGCCACCGCGATATTGGCGGAAAGCTGCGGCAAGGACATCGACGCCAACTGCGCCGGCGTCAATCTCGATGCGCCGCGGCTGAAAGAGTGTTTGACCCGCAATCAGGACAGCGTCTCCGCTCAGTGCCGCGCCGATTACATCAGGGCGTTCGACGCTATCCAGAAGCGTGGTGCCGCACGCATCGCCGTCGGCAAGCAGTGCGAGCGCGAAAAGCAGAAGATGTGTGCGGAGGCACAAGACAAGCCCGGCTCGGCCATCGCGTGCCTGGTCAAGGTGTCGCGCGGCTTGGGCCCAGGCTGCATCAAGGCGCTCGGCGACGCGGGGTATCGCTGATGCCGCGCAGGTCCCAAACGCCGCGCTGCCTTCTGTTGCTGGCCGCCGGTTTCTTGATGGTCATCTTGCCCGCCCGGCTTGCATGGTCGCAGGAAACGGTCACGTCGGAGGCGATAGTCACGACTCTTTCGGGCCTTGAAACTCCTTCCGATCTGGAAGTTGCCGAGCTGCGCCAGCAGGCCGCCGACCGCGTCAAGGCCAAGGCGGATGGGATCGCGCTCAAGCGCCCGCTGCTGTCGCCGGCGTTGCGCAAGCTGCCGACTGTCAATGTCGATATTCAGTTCAACCCGGATACCCCCGTCATCCGCCCCGAGTCCTACCAGACGCTCGGGCGCATCGCGGACGCTCTCTCCAGTCCGGCGCTGCTGTCGTTCACCTTCCTCATTGTAGGCCGCACCGAGGCGACCGGCCGACGCGAGATCAACCTTGCACTGAGCCATCGAAGAGCCGAGTCGATCCGCGACGTGCTGGTGACGACGTTCAAGGTCTCTCCCAAGCGCGTCCTCGCGGTCGGTCTCGGTGAGGAGCAATTGCAGGACGCCAATAATCCAAAGGCCCCGGTCAATCAGCAGGCAGAGATCGTCACGCTGCGCGAGGTCGTGCAGGTCGCCGGTGGAAGCGTCAAACCGCCGGAAGCGGGCCACGCCAAATCGGCAACCTCGCGCAAGGCCGGCAAATAAGACGATCCGGGGAGCGCGGTGCGGTAATCCGGTTGGCCGGCTCTTTCGTCATTCCGGGATGCGCGTCAGGCGCAGGCCCGGAATCCATGGTGCGGCCGGAATGGATTCCGGGTTCGTCCTGCGGCCGCCCCGGAATGACGGCCCGCGAAAAGGTCACCCATGCTGACCATCTTTTGGCGTTGCGGCTTCCCGTCAAACTCGTCTAGAACGACCTCATAAAGCCTTATCCCCGGCAACGAACCGTCAATGGTTTAGGCTGAGGATGGCTTTACAAAGGGTCCGGCAATGCTGATTCGCGGCGAAATCGTTGGAGTTGAGGGTGGGATGGCCGATGCCGTCCGCGCCCCGGCGATTCAGCCTGCGTCCCTGCCCACCCTCCTTATCGGGCTTCTGCTTCTTATCGGCCCCTGAGGGCCGTCTGGGCGTTGGCGCCTGGGCACTCAGGGGTTTGTACCGATAGCACTGCGAAACCCCTTCAAGCGCTCAACCCGATCAAGCGCATCGACCCAAAAGGAAGCAAGCCAATGACCGCAGCCAAAAAGTCCGAAAAGGACCGCGTCGTTATATTCGACACCACCTTGCGCGACGGCGAACAATGCCCCGGCGCCACCATGACCTTCGAGGAGAAGCTCGAGGTCGCCGAGATGCTCGACGATATGGGCGTCGATATCATCGAGGCCGGTTTTCCGATCACCTCCGAGGGCGATTTTCAGGCGGTGAGCGAGATCGCCCGCCGCTCCAAGAACGCTGTCATCGCAGGCCTGTCGCGCGCGCATCCTGACGACATCGACCGCTGCGCGGCTGCGGTGAAGTTCGCCAAGCGCGGCCGGGTCCATACCGTGATCGCGACCTCGCCGTTGCACATGCGCGTGAAACTGAACAAGACGCCGGAGCAGGTGCTCGAGACCTCGGTCGCCATGGTTGCGCGCGCCCGCAACCAGATCGACGACGTCGAATGGTCGGCAGAAGACGGCACCCGCTCCGAAATGGATTACCTGTGCCGCATCGTGGAAGCCGTGATCAAGGCCGGCGCCACCACGGTCAACATTCCCGACACCGTCGGCTACACGGTGCCGGAAGAATACACCCACTTCATGCGCACCCTGATTGAGCGGGTGCCGAACTCCGACAAGGCGGTATTCTCGGTGCACTGCCACAACGACCTCGGCATGGCGGTCGCCAATTCGCTCGCCGGTGTCGCCGGCGGCGCGCGCCAGATCGAATGCACCGTCAACGGCATCGGCGAGCGGGCCGGCAATGCCGCGCTCGAAGAGATCGTGATGGCGATCAACGTCCGCAACGACAAATTTCCGTGGTGGAACAAGATCGACACCACGATGCTGACGCGCGCCTCCAAGCTCGTCTCGGCGGCGACCTCGTTCCCGGTGCAGTACAACAAGGCGATCGTCGGCCGGAATGCGTTCGCGCATGAGAGCGGCATCCATCAGGACGGTGTGCTGAAGGACGCTTCGACCTA
>DATHPL010000421.1:0-2469 GCA_035483915.1 Bradyrhizobium sp. | reverse complement strand
CGAATGACCGCGGCTATCGATGCGTCGTGCTGTCAGACGGCTGCGCTTCCTATTTTCCTGAATTCCACGAAATGGGCCTCAAGATGATCAAGGCCCAGGGTGGCATCTTCGGCTGGGTCAGCGACTCTGCCGCAGTTCTTCAAGCCATGAAATCGGAGACTTCAAACGCATTAGCAGCAGGGGCATCAAAATGAGTACAGGCATTTCTGCGGGAAAGACTGACTTCAAGCCGACCTTGTGGACTCCGGGCGACTGGAACGCCTTCTTCGGCTTCGGCACCAACATTCTGGTGAACATGCTGGTGCTCACGGGGCTGTTACGCTTCGTGCTGAAAATGCCCGACTCGCTGGTGTTCGGCCGGATCCTGCCGGCGCTCGGCCTGATGATGTGCCTGTCGACCTTCTATTACGCCTTCCTCGCCTATCGCCTGGCGCAGAAAACCGGACGCGACGATGTCTGCGCGCTGCCTTCCGGCGTCAGCGTGCCGCATATGTTCATCGTGACCTTTGTGATCATGCTGCCGATCACGCTGAAGACTGGCGATCCGATGAAGGGATGGGCCGCGGGCCTGGTCTGGGTGTTCTTCCAGAGCTTCATCCTGATGATCGGCGGCTTCATCGCGCCCTACATCCGCAAGATCACGCCACGCGCCGCCCTGCTGGGCACGCTGGCCGGCGTATCCGTGACCTTCATCTCGATGCGGCCGGCGCTTGAAATGTACATGACGCCGCAAATCGGCCTGATCTGTTTTGCGATCATTCTGGTGAGCTGGTTCGGCGGCGTGAAATACCTGAAGGGCGTTCCGGCGGGATTGGTTGCGATTGCCGCCGGCATGCTGATTGCCTGGGGATCGAACCTGTTCGGGCTTGGGCTCGGCGGGTTGAGCGTCAAGGGCCTCGGCGATGCCTTCGCAAGCTTCGGCTTCTCCGTGCCAATACCGGCGGTCGGCCAGGTATTCTCCGGTTTTGAATTCCTCGGCATCATCCTGGTGACGGCGATTCCTTTCGGCATCTACGATCTCGTCGAAGCCATGGACAACGTCGAAAGCGCGGAGGCCGCGGGCGACGAATATCCGACTACGCGTGTTCTGACCGCCGACGGCATTGTGAGCCTGATCGGATGCCTGATGGGCAATCCCTTCATCAACGCCGTCTATATCGGCCATCCCGGCTGGAAGGCGATGGGTGGCCGGATCGGCTATTCGGCGGCAACCGGCATCATGGTGGTCGTTCTTTCGTGGTTCGGCATCATCTCGGTGATGCTGGCGCTGGTTCCCGTGGTCGCGATTTCGCCGATCCTGCTCTATATCGGCATGCTGATCGGGGCGCAGGCGTTCCAGACCACGCCGATCAAGCACGCACCCGCCGTCGTGGTCGCGCTGACGCCGCATCTTGCGGCCTGGGCGAAGTTGCAGGTCGATACCATGCTGGGCGCGACCGTCGTCGCGGCGCAGACGGTTGGGGGGCTTGCCGGCGACAAGGTCGGCGAGGTCAAGGCGGCCGCGCTCGCCTCGTTGCCGCAACAGGGCGTGCTCTATCACGGGCTGGAGGTGATGGGCGGCGGCTCAATCATCGCAGGCCTGATCCTTGGCGCGATTGCCGTCTTCATCATCGAGCGCGACTTCGTGAAAGCCTCGGCCTTCTCGCTGGCCGGCGCCGTGCTCACTTACTTCGGCTTCATGCACGGGGAGGCGGTCGGCGTCGGCGGCGGATACGGTGTGACGCCCGGCGTTGCGCTGGCTTATGCCGTGATTGCCGCCGGATTCTTCGCGGTCGGAAAATACGGCACCAGTGTTTCATATATGCCGCAGCATGATATCCCGCTTGCGGCGCCGGCCGAGTAACCGCTAGCGCGGTTGAAACGAAACAGGCGAGATCGAGTTACTTTACCTCGATCTTCGCCTGTTCTGCGACATCCTTCCAGAGCGCGATATCCTGCTTGATATAGTCGGCAAACGCTTGCGGGGAGCTGCCGACGACCTGGATGGCCTGGCTCTCGAGCAGGGACTTGGTTTCCGGATCCTTCAACGCCTGAACGATCTCGTCATTCAGTTTGGCGATGATCGCCGGCGGGGTTTTGGCCGGCGCCAGGATTCCGTGCCAGCCAACCGCGTCAAAACCGGGATAGCCGCTCTCCGCTATTGTCGGCACGTCGGGCGCAACCGGCGAGCGGTCCTTGCTCGACACCGCGAGCGCGACCAGCATTCCAGAATTCACGAGCTGAAGCGCCGAGATCGGATCGGAAAACACCACCTGGACCTGACCCGCGACGAGATCGGCAACCGCAAGCGCCGTGCCGCGATAGGGAATGTGGGTCATCTTGATGCCAGCCTTGAGGTCGAACAATTCGGTGAGCAGGTGATTGGAGGCGCCGACGCCGGTCGTGCCGTAGTTCAATGCGCCGGGTTTGCTCTTGGCCAGTGCCACGAACTCCTGCAAGGTTTTGACGCCGAGCGAGCGGTTCACCACC
>DATHPL010000420.1:0-1741 GCA_035483915.1 Bradyrhizobium sp. | reverse complement strand
ATAGGCCATCAAGGCCGTCACCGCGGGGACCAGATAAAACAGGCTGGCCACCGATGTCGCGGCGTGACGGCGGATCAGCCAGTACAACAACCCGATCGAGCCGATCGAGAGCACCACCGCCAGCCAGACGATGGACACGATGAACTCGCCGGTCCAGTGCACGATGCGATCTTCGAACAGGAGCGCGCCGACCGAGAAGAAGGCCAGGACGGCGACATACTGAACGAGATTGCCCGCGCGCCAGTCGATGTCGCGGCAATAACGCCGCTGATAGAGCGTGCCCAAGGTGATGCTCACCAGCGATACGCCGGAGGAGAACCAGCCCCAGCCCGCTTCGCCACTCATCGGCCGTTCGTGCAGGATCAGAGCGACGCCCGCGAGCCCGAGCAGAAGCCCGCCCCATTGCAGCGGCGCGACGCGTTCACCAAGCCAGCGATTGGCCAATGTCGAGGTCAGGATCGGCTGCAAGCCCGGGATCAGCGCCGAAAGGCCAGCCGGAATCGAAAGCGAAATCGCGACCGCCGTGCCGCCGAGATAAAATCCGTGAACCAGAATTCCCGCCACCACGCTATGGCTAATACCGGTGAGACCGGGCCATCGCGGCCTTGTAAAGAGGACGATGACCGCCATGATTGCCACCACGACCGCCATGCGGATCGTGAGAGAAGTCAGCGGCTCAGCGCTGCGCAGCATATATTTGGTAGCGACAAAGCCGGTGCTCCAGAGCACGACAAAAAGCACCGGCGCCGCACGCGCGGCCAATTGATCGAAATCCTTATTCATTTGTCGCCGTAAGTGCCCGAACATATGCTGGGCGACAATGCCGATTTGCGCAGGACCACTCGCGCGGCATGACATAGCCCCTCTGAGAACGAGGAACACTTCCGGAAAATGACTGCGAGCCCTCCATGAAACTGCATTTCGCCACTGTCGACGTCTTCACCAGCACGCAATTCGCCGGCAATCCGCTCGGCGTCGTCCTCAACGCGGAAGGGTTGTCGGGCGGCCAGATGCAGGCGGTTGCCGCCGAGTTCAATCTCGCGGAAACAACCTTCGTGCTGCCACCGAAGGATCCGGCCAACACGGCCGAGGTCCGGATTTTCACGCCGCGCTACGAAATGCCGTTTGCCGGCCACCCCAATGTCGGCACCGCGTTTGCGCTCGCCCGCGCCGGCAAGAGCTATGGCCGCGCCATTGACGACGAACGCCTGGTCTTCGAGGAAAAGGCCGCCCTCGTTCCGATCACGATTCTCAAGGACGGCCCGACGGTGACGGGGGCCCGTCTCGCCTCTCCGCAGCGGCTGGCTATTGGCGCGGAAGTATCTCCTGAACTGATCGCATCCGCCTGCTCGCTATCCGTGGACGACATCGAGACGAAACATCACCGGCCATGCATCGCCTCCTGCGGCGCGCCGTTCATTCTCGCCGAGCTAAAACGCCGCGACCAGCTTGCCGCGGCGCGGGCACGACCCGATGTTTTCGAACGGGATATCGCCAAGCTGCCCGTGACAAGCCTCTTCATTTACACGCAGGTGTCCGAAAGCGATCTCGACATTCGCGCGCGCATGTTCGCGCCGCATCACGGCATTCCCGAAGACCCCGCGACCGGCAGCGCGAATGTCGCGCTGATCGGGCTTCTGGCGAGCCTGCGGCCGGAGCAAGATTTGCAGCTGACAAAAAACATCGCGCAAGGCGTCGAGATGGGACGGCCAAGTTTGCTGCAAGCCGAAGCCGAAAAGAA
>DATHPL010000419.1:0-2984 GCA_035483915.1 Bradyrhizobium sp. | reverse complement strand
AGGCCGGCCATTGTACGTTGCAAACGGTAGGGCTCGGCAGCGGGCGTCTGGGTAAGGTTTTGCGTATGGGCGGCGAGGAAGTCGGCGACTTCTTGGCGGGCGGCGGCGAGCTCGGCGCCCTGACGCGGGCATTCGACTGGTCAAAAACCTCGCTCGGCCCTCCCCAGACCTGGCCGCAAAGCCTCCGGGTGACGGTTCGCCTCGTTCTCACCTCGCGCCACCCGATGTTCATCTGGTGGGGAGAAGAACTCATCCAGTTCTATAACGATGCCTACAGCGAGACTTTGGGCCCCGAACGGCATCCGAGCGCTCTCGGAACCACCGGTCGCGAGTGTTGGGCTGAGATCTGGGACATCATCGGCCCCCAGATCGACTACGTCATGGCGGGCAAGGGAGCGACCTGGCATGAGGACCAGCTGGTGCCGATCACGCGCCATGGCCGTCGCGAGGATGTCTGGTGGACCTACAGCTTCGGTCCGATCGATGTCGAAGGCGAAGTGGGCGGCGTGCTCGTCGTCTGCAAGGACGTCACATCCGAGCATATGGCAAGGGAAGCGCTGCACCTCATCAACGAGGAACTCAAGCACCGCGTCAAGAATACCCTCACCGTCCTCGGCGCCGTGGCGACCCAGACATTCCGGGACGCATCGAGCAAGGCCGATCTCGACAAGTATCAAGGACGGCTGGCGGCGTTCGGACGCGCGCACGACCTGCTGACGGCGGCCAACTGGGCGGCTGCGCCCCTTCAAGACGTCATCAGCACGGCCCTGGCCCCGTACAGGACCGGCGAAGGCCGCTTCACGATTTCGGGCCCTGCACTGATCGTCAAATCCCGGCAGGCGTTGGCGCTGTCGCTCGCAATCCACGAGTTGGCGACCAACGCGATGAAGTATGGCGCCCTCACGGTGCCGAGCGGCCGCGTGTCGATTGTGTGGACGGCTGAGGATCGGGAATTCGTTTTCACCTGGCAGGAGTCGGGCGGCCCGCCTGTATCGGATCCCGCCGGGCTGGGCTTCGGTTCGCGGCTGATTTCCCGGGTATTGCAGGACGATTTCGGAGGCGCCGTTGAGGTGTCGTACGGACCAGCCGGGCTCGTCTGCCGGCTGACGGCGCCGCTGGAAAATCTGGCGACGTCTCTCAATAGCGTGTGAAAGCTCTCACCGCGGTTCCGGCCGTGTGTAGATAAAGAACGTCAGCGCGCCGACCGCCAACGCCGCCGCCACGAACATCATCACCGCCGGCAGGCCATATCTCGCCGCCACCACGCCGGTTGCCGACTGCAACAGCGCGGTCCCCAGAAACAACGCGAGGTTGGTGGCGGCGAAGGCTCTCCCGGCCATTTGGGCGCCCATCAACTGAGTCGTCATGCCGAACAGCAGCGATTGGGTCGAGACGGCAAAGCCCATCGTGACGAGCATCACGAGATCGAACAGCGGCGGCATTACCTGCACGTGGAACAGGCGCGGGAGAACGGAATCGGGCGCACCCAGCGCCATCAGCGCCACGCAAATCGCGCCCAGCAGATGCCCGCCCGCCAGGATCATCCGGCGGTGGCCGAATCTCCGATCGATGATTCCCGAACACAGCGGCGCGATGATCAGCGACAGCGTGAAAATGCCGAGCTGATTGCCGGCCTGGATTCGCGTGAGGCCTTTGACATCCATCAGCCATGGCCCGCCCCACACGCCCCTGAGCACCAGCGAGGAAGCGAGCGACACCAGCGCCAGCGCGATGATGCCGCGCATCGGGCGTGATAAGCCGATCCGCACGACTTCGGCCATTTGCGACAACGGTGAGGACTGCTCCTTGTGTTCGGCCGGCTGCTTCGGCACCAGTGCGAACACGGCCGCGGCAATCACACCACCAATGGCCGCCGAGATCAGGAAGCCCGCGCGCCAGCCGTAATGTTCGATCACGTAGGCCAGCGGACTTGACGACAGCAGCATGCCGGTATTGCCGATGGAAAGAACGGCGCCGGACCAGAGGCCAAACCGTTCCGGCGGCACCTGCTTGGCCGCAAGCGTCATCGGACACATGAACATGCCGGACGTCGAAACGCCGATCAGGAATTGCGCGAACACAAAGCTTGCGGTGCTGGTTGCAAGGCCGCTCGCGACCGCGCCGACGATCGTTCCAAAAAATAGCGTGAGCGAGACCGGCCGGACGCCGAACCGGTCGATCGCGGCGCCGACCGGTATCTGCAAAGCCGCGAACGAGAAATGATAGACCGCGATCAGGCTCGCCAGCGTTTGCGGTGCGGTAGCAAAATCGGTGGCCATCAGGTCCAGGCTGATGCCGGGCAGCGTCCTCAGGCAGGTCGAAAGCGTGTGGCCGCAGGCCAGCGCCAGCAGGGCGAAGAACAGCGTGCGGGTGTGGGATGGGCTCGATGGGGGGCTGGCTGAGGCCACGTATCGTTACTTTTTTCGTTACTTTGGGCCGCGGGACGGGTTCGCCACGCCGAACATGGGCGGCTGCTTCTAGATTGAAAACCCGGGTCTATGCAAACGCCCGATTTGGGGGGCCCGCTCGCAGATACGCATCTTAACGAAATCCGGCCGATTTTAACGAATTTCGATCGACAATACTTCCCAGCCTTTTTTACCGAAAACTCGGGTCTGGTCTGTATCTTTGGTGCGAGATGAGGTTTCGCCGAAGGATTTGGCACCCAAAATGAGCTTGCAGTTCAAGACGGTCAGGAAGACTGAAACGAAGTCGTTTCTAGACGATCTAGAGGAATCGGTCGCGCGCGGAACGCCCGAGAGCCGGGCGCGCGCCTTGTGGCACACCACCGACCTGATGATCGCCGGTGGCTTCAGCGAAGACGAAATCTGGACGTTCGGCGAAGTCGTCTCCCGCCTCGCCGACGAAATCGAGGTCGCGGCCCGCGCGCAACTGTCCGAAAAACTTGCGCGCTTCGACCAGGCGCCCGTCAACATCATTCACAAGCTCGCCTTCGATGACGCGATCGAGGTCGCTGGTCCCGT
>DATHPL010000418.1:0-4108 GCA_035483915.1 Bradyrhizobium sp. | reverse complement strand
GTGTGAAGCACGCGCGCGGGGATCACCAGTACCGACGGGCTCTGCTCGTAGCGGGCATGCTCGTCCTCGCGCCAGCGCGTCTTGTCGGGTGACCACGGATAGCGCAGGTGATGAACGAAGGCGCCTTCCATGCTGAGCGATATCTGCTCGAAATCATCGTGGCTGTGCGGTGAGAGCTTGGTCTCGTCGCGGCGCTTCTGCCACGGCATGAAGATGTTGACCATAAGATTGGTCGAGCGAAACACGCGCATCTTCAGGGGACTCGGATCGGGACTCTCCGCCTTGCCCAGGTCGTAGTGGCGCAGGCGAAAGCCGCCGGCCGGATCGGGCCAGGGCTTGAGATCAGCAACTTCAGGCGCGCCATCGGCATAGGTTGCCGCGTTCACGGCCTTCGCCGCCAGATCTTCGGCGCGCTTGGAAAACACCCGCGCGACCATGCCCGCTCTGCGAACGGTGACGCGGCTTTGGCCGGGCGGCACAATGATCAGGCTGTTGCCTTGGCTCTCGATGCGCTCAGTGCCAGCCTCGACCGTCACTTCGGTCCCCGGCGGCAACAGCAGCATGTATTCGTCCGGATTGTTGCGCGCGAGCACGGCACCTTCCTCGGCGCGGCTCACCACGGTGATGAAGTTCGCCGCGCGCGTGATCCAGTGGCGCGTCCCGTCGGCGTCGGTGGCCTGCGGCGGTTCGGCGTAATGCCGGGCATGGGTCGCGGCGCGCATGGCTTCGCTCATTTCGAAAAATCCTCCAGCACGTGCGCGATTTTCGGAAATGACGGATTGTTTGTTGTTCGCGACCGTGATACAGCGTTCTGTATATCGATACACTCGAAGACGTCAACATGAATCTGCGCAGGCCGAACGCAACGGGGTTTTGCCTTTGAAAACCAAAGCGGAAATGCCCTCACTGCCGGAGGAGCGCGGGGACGGCGGAGTGCGCTCGGTGCAGGTCGCGCTCGACGTCCTGGAAGCCGTCGCCTTCTCGGATGAAGAGCTCGGCGTCACCCAGATCGCCGAACGGCTCGGGCTCACTAAAGGCTCGGTGCATCGTCATCTGCTGACGCTGGTCGAGCGCGGCTATCTCGTGCAGAACGCCGCCACGACGCGTTACTCGCGCGGGCCACGCAGCCGTCTTCTTGCTCACTACGCGCCCGGGACCGATCTCATTCAACTCGCCGCGGGGCCGATGCGCGAGTTGCGCGATCTGCTCGGCCACTCCGTCGTGCTGTCGGAATCTTCCCCGCGCGGCGCGCTGGTACTGAGCATGGTGGTCGGCACCGCCGCGATCGAGATCGGCGTGCGGCCGGGCAGCGAATTGCCGTTCCATTCGTCCGCGCAAGGCAAGGTGTTTTTGGCCTTCGCGCCGCGCCCGCAACGAGAGCGCATACTGTCAAAACCCCTGCACGCTTTCACCGCGCATACGGTGACGGATGTAAAGCTGCTCGAAGCAGAACTGACCCGCGTCGCGCAACAAGGCTTTGCGACGGCGCCGGATCAGGCGATGCTCGGCATCAATGCCGTGGCAGCGCCGATCTTCGATGAGAAGGATTCCTGCGCCGGTGCGCTGGCGCTGGTCGGCTCGATCCAGTTCCTGCCCGCCGAACTCGACACCAAAAGCATCGCCGCGCTGAAAGCGGCGGCGGCGCAAATCTCGCGAACCCTCGGTCACGGCCGCGTCGGCAATGCCGAGGCGCGCGCGGCGCGGGCGCGCACGGCATAGACAGTATCGGCGCGAGAAGCGCGCTTACTTAAAAAAGAAAAAGGGAGAACGGTCATGAGTGAAGCCAAGGTAGCCGACAAGGCAGGCGCCGCCGCGCGGGAAGCGCGCATCGACAAGATCCTGCAGGGCGCGGTCGATCCGCACGTCCACAGCGGACCGTCGATTGCGCCTCGCGCCGTCGATCATCTCGATCTGGTCCGGCAATATTCGGAAGCCGGCTTTGCCGCCGTCCTCACCAAGGATCACGATTATGCTGGGGTTGCGACCGCGCAACTGATCACCAAGCATCATCCGGAGCTGCGCACGAAAATCTTCTCCGGCATCGTGCTCAATAATGTCGTTGGCGGCATCAACCCCTACGCGGTCGAGCACACCGCGGCGATGGGCGGCAAAACAGTATGGATGCCGACGCTCGCCGCCGAGAACCATCTGCGCTGGGAAAAGAACGCGAGCTTCGCCCATCCCGCTTCGACCACGAAGATGCGTCATGCCACCGCCGTGCCGGTGCTCGATGCCAACAAGAAGATCCTGGATTCGGTCAAGGAAGTGCTGGATGTGATCGCCAAAAACGACATGCTGCTGGCGAGCGGCCACCTGCATGTCAGCGAGACCTGGATCATCTTCGAGGAGGCCAAGCGCCGCGGCGTCAAGCGGCTCGCCTTTACCCATCCCGAGGAAATCGTCGGCGCCAGCCTCAACGACGTCAAGGGCATCGCCGCAATGGGTGCCTTTGTCGAACATTCGATCTGCATGTTCCTGGAAGGTTCGAAGTTCAAGGTCGCCACAGGCGAAGACCTGCGCCACCACATCGAGGCCGCCGGCATCGACCAGACCGTGATCTGCTCGGATCTGGGCCAGGTCGGCGTGTTCTCGCCGCTCGAAGGGTTTCGGCGGGGCGTCGCGCTGTGCATGGACCTCGGCTACAGCGATGAGGATATCCATAAGATGGTGGCGACCAACGCCGCGAGGATGCTCGGCCTCGAACAGCAGGCGGCGTGACGCGACATGGCGAGTGAACTCGGCGTCACCATCGGCGCGCTCCGTTTGAAGAATCCGCTCATTGCGGGCGCAGCTGAACATCTGATCGAGGAAGCGGGCGTGCGGCGTGCGCTGGCCGCCGGTGCGGCCGTGGTGGTGATGAAATCGACCAACGAAGTCGAGGCCGCAAAAGCCCAGCTCGATGCCGCCGAATACGCCGTGTTCGACGAGACCTGGCAACGGCGGGAGTGGAACGCCTCAGCACCGGCGTCGGCCTTCATTGCCTGCCGGTCCGGGCTTTATCCGGGCAGTTTCGACAGTTGGCTCGAGAGTCTTGCCCGGCTCGATCGCGAAGCCGCCAAAAGCGATGCGTATGTCGCCGCGAGCCTCATCCTCGGCGACCTCGATCACGCCAAGCGCATGGCGCAGCAAGTGCAGGAGGCCGGGGTTCGTTTGCTCGAACTCAACATCGGCACGCCCTATGCCTCTCAGGCCGCCAAGGGCGCGGTCGCAACGGAGCTGTTGCCGGAACGCGTCGCCGCGATCGTCGGCGCCGTTCGCGCCGCCGTATCGATGCCGCTCTGGGTCAAGATCACCGGCCAGAGCGAGCGCGTGCCGGAACTGGCGCGCGCGGCATTCGAAGCCGGCGCCGACAGCGTCGTGATGGCAGGACGTTTGCTTGGGCTGATCCCCGATCTCGACACCATGGCCCCTCACCTCGGGACGACATTGGGCGTCGGTGGCTACTGGAATCTGCCGCTGACCTGTCATTGGCTGGCGCTGTCGCGCGCCGCTGTCGGGCGCGACAGACCGTTGATCGCGACCAACGGCATCCAGAACGGCCTCGATATCGCGCGCGTGATGCTGGCCGGCGCCAGCGCGGCCGAGATGTCCTCGCCCGTGATGCTGCGTGGTTTCGAATTGATCGAACGCTCGCTCGCGGAATTGAAGGACTATCTCAACGCCAAGCACATCGACGCGCGGGATTTGATCGGCCGCGCCGCGGATGCGCGCAAGAGTTTTGCCGAGATGCCGCAGCTCGACGGCAACTGGCGCAACTACGTGCCGCAAGCTTCGCTGAATTCAAAAGACTGAACAAGCCGCACACGGCGGGGGAAACAAAAATGGATCGCGTCGTCGACGAGACAAAACTGATGTCGCGCATCATCTGGCGGATCATGCCGATCCTGATGCTCGTCTATCTGGTCGCGGTGATCGATCGCAGCAATATCGGTTTTGCCAAGCTGCAAATGGCGCGCGAATTGAAGATGTCCGAGCAGGCGTTTGGGCTGGCGTCCTCGCTGTTCTTCATCGGCTATCTCATTTGCGAAATTCCGAGCACGCTGGCGATCCACCGCTTCGGCGCACGGGCCTGGCTCACGCGCATCCTCGTGAGCTGGGGCGCGGTCAC
>DATHPL010000417.1:0-2610 GCA_035483915.1 Bradyrhizobium sp. | reverse complement strand
CTCGGCAGCGCGGCGCCGACCACCCCCGCTCCAAGCTGCGCAGTTATATTTTGCTGATCCTGCGGCGACAGTTGCAGCACGGCGCCTTGTTGCGCGCGCGCGAGAGATGACGACAACAGCACCACGCCAAGCGTTACAGTGACGAGTGTCCGCATAGGAATCCTCTTCGGGCTACAGCCCGATACTAATTGCCGCCAAAACCACTCTGCACGAAGACGCTGCCCTTCGGTCCGATGCGGACGCATTCCGCCTGGCCGTTGTAGTCCGGGCTGCAGATTGGCTTGTCGGCGGCGGGACATTTGTAAAGCCCGGCGCTGATTTCCTGGCATTTGTTGATGTCGAAGTGCAGCTCGGTCTTGGCGAGCGCAGCTTGTTGAGTGGCCGACGGCTCCGGCGACGACGAGCATCCGCCGACCGCCAGCATAGCCAGCACTGCCAGGCTTGAGAACGTACGGATCGCGATTCTTTTCGGCTTCGAGTTTAGATTCATCATCATGGTTTCCTCCGAAATTTACTGCGGTTGAGCTTGGTGCACCGTCCAACCATTGGCAGTTAGTTGCTGATTCGCGAGCGGTGTCATTCCGCCCGTCATCAAGAGAACGCGGTTATGCATACTCATCACCTGCGGATCGGTGACGAAGCCCGCGATGCGCTGCGTCCACGACAGGTAGTCCACCGGGGCCGGCGCTACAGTAGTGCCATTCTGATCGGTCGCGATAAACACACCCGGCACCCGGATTCGTATAATCGGAGCCTGCTGCTGGCCCCATTGTTTGAGCATGTCCAGCGAACTAACCAGGAAGCGCGCTTGGTACTCTGTCATGGTATTTCCAATCGCGACGGCCGCCCCGCGACGTCCGGGAATGTCGCCAAGAGCATCCAGATCCCCGATTGCAGTAACCTGCAAGCTGATTGGAACCGCGGTATTGCTGGAAAAGGTGGCGATCTCTTCCGGCGATAGTCCGAAGTGCTTCAACTTCTTTTGCACCAGGATAATAAGGTCTGCTTTCGGCGTCTGGTAGACGAGATCGTTGGTGAAGGTGACGCTCGAGATGATCAATGATCCCGGGACCGCCATCATCGCCGCAGTCACCGTCATGCGAGCCGAGAACATCACCCATGCAACGTGGTTCAGCTTCTTGGTGAGGATCGGATCGGTGCTGTAAGGATCGACGTGCAACTTATGCGCGAGGTCTCGACGCACCTGGTCATATCCCAACGCCGCGAGGGTGGCGTTGCCGGTCTGGGTAGCAGCTTTTCCGCTGCCGAAGGAGTTCGAGGCCGACGAAGCTATTTGTGATGCGCCGAGACTAACGCGGCCGAACAGGTCTCCGACTCCGCCGGGCAATCCGGTTACGGTATCCATCGGATGCATGACCATATTTGCGGCTGCGGTCACAGGACGGACCGCGCTCGTGGCCAACGCCTGGACAAATACGCTGCTATTGCTCATGCCGTCGAGCGCTTCAATCGCGGGAATCTCGGACAGCCGAATCTTCAGCATGTCGAGGCTTTCGACATAGTAGGTGCCCGCGTCGTCTTTAAATACTGCCGGGTCGGCGACGATCGTGTATTGGCCCATCGCGCCGTTGGTCGGCACCTGCGGCTGAACCTGAAATCCCGGTCCTGACAGCGCGCTCGCCGGCAAAAGATCGGTGGCGTTGATGACGGGCGGTTCTTCGTATTGTCCGTTCATCGGCGCCTGCGAAGGCGCCGCAATCGCTTGCATCGGAGGAGGAGGCGCGGCGGGACTTCCTGCGCTTGCACCTTGCCCGGACGAACTTGGCGCCGGCGCGGAGGTCTGCGAGCAACCCGTCAGGAGGACGGCGACCAACGCCGGCCAAACCAGATGGGTTGCGAGTCTGACGTTTCTTGTTCGAGGTCTGGACATAGTTTGTTCCTGCCGTCTCCACGGCTTGCCGAATCGAAATTCAAGCTGCGACTCGATGTTGTCTCTGATATTCGGCCGCCGGGCAAGACTCCGCCATTTCCCGGCGCAGCGATATAGGACTTTGGTACCACGACCCGGCAGCGCAAGAATGTATTTGTTCAAAGTTGGCGACGCGATAATATCCCGCATCGCGCACCCCCCCGGGGTCGCAATCGGCTATGAACAACGTCGAAACTCACGAGCAAATCAAAACCGTCAGTATCGCTGTGATTGAAGATGACGGGCCCACGCTTGAGGCGCTCGCGTTCCAACTCGGCACCGCAGGTTTCCAGGTGGCTGCGCATCCTTCTGCGGAGAGCTTCCTCGATGCAGCGAGCTCCAAGGACGCTGATTGCATCGTCGCCGACATCTGCCTTCCGCGGATGAATGGCCTGGAGCTGCTCGCGGAAATGAGACGGTCGGCGCCGTTCGTCTCGATAGTCTTCATTACTGGCAGGGGCGACATGTCGATTGGAGTACAGGCGATGCGCGAAGGCGCAATCGATTGCCTGAACAAGCCGGTCGACGATGCGGCGCTGCTGAACGCCGTCCGGCGTGGCACCGATCTTTGCCGGATGCGCCGGGCCGAGCATATGCGGCTGCTGGAACTAAAGGAGCGCGAGAAAACTCTGACGCCTCGCGAGCATCAGGTGTTCGCGCTCATCACCAGCGGCTTGCTC
>DATHPL010000416.1:0-3311 GCA_035483915.1 Bradyrhizobium sp. | reverse complement strand
ACTTTCCCTGGGGTTGCCCCCGCCGGATGTTATCCGGCACCGTATGTCGATGGAGCCCGGACTTTCCTCTCCCAAGGCCTTTCGACCAGAGTGGGAGCGGCCGTCCGGCCGACTGACGTCCAAGGCATGGGGTTTATGGCGACCGGCGTCAAGCGATTTACGGCCGGAGGGGGAGCCAAAAATAATTATCGTGAAGATGTCGTTTGGCGACAGATCCCTTCGACTGGTTGTCGGCGATGACGCCGTTTCACAAGGAGTAAAGCGATGCAATATCTGCTGATGATCTACCGAAGCGAGGCCGAACTCTTCAAAATGAACGACGCCGAACGTCAGAAGATGACGGCCGATTACGGCACGTTTACGCAATCCATTATCCAGAGCGGCCACTTCAAGGCCGGCGACGGATTGCAGCCGTCGACGACGGCGACCACCGTGCGGGTCCGCGAGGGCAAGGTTCTCACCACTGACGGCCCGTTTGCCGAAACCCGCGAGCAACTCGGCGGCTACTATCTGGTCGAAGCCAAGGACCTTGATGCGGCGATTGCGATCGCGGCTCGAATTCCCGGCGCCAAGAACGGGTCGGTCGAGGTTCGGCCGATCATGATCTATTCGCCGGAACTGGTTCAAGCGAGATCCGGCCGGCCATGATCTAAAAATAATGCTGCCAGCCGAGATCGAAAAAATATTTCGCGACGAGACGGGGCGGGCGCTCGCCACGCTGATCCGTCTTGTCGGCGATTTCGATCTTGCCGAGGATGCGCTCCAGGAGGCCTTTGCTGCCGCGCTGGAGCGCTGGCCTTCTGCGGACGTGCCTTCCAATCCGCGGGCGTGGCTGGTCAATGTGGCGCGCAACAAGGCGATCGACCGCATTCGCCGGCAAATCTCCTTTCGCGCGAAGGAGGCCGAACTGACGCATGAGGCGCTGCTCGATGCGACAATCCTGCCGGAGGAAGACAGCGCAGTCCTCGACGACGACATGCTGCGGCTGATCTTCACTTGTTGTCATCCGTCGTTCGCCGCCGAGGTTCAGGTTGCGTTGACGTTGCGCACCGTCTGCGGGCTTTCCACCGCGCAGGTGGCGCGCGCGTTTCTGGTGAACGAGGAAGCGATGGGCCAGCGCCTGGTCCGCGCCAAGCAGAAGATCCGGCTTGCCGGCATTCCCTATGAAGTGCCCGAACGCGATGCGCTGGGCTTAAGGCTGCGCGGCGTGCTGGCGGTGATCTACCTCGTCTTCACCGAAGGCTATGTCGCGACTTCCGGCGAAGCATTGATGCGGCCTGATTTGGCGCGCGAGGCGATCCGCTTGGCGCGTCTGCTCGATGCCTTGATGCCATGCCGCCGCGAGGTGAAGGGGCTGCTCGCTCTGATGCTGTTGCACGATGCGCGCCGCGCGGGTCGCCAGACCAAAGGTGGCGATATCGTTCTGCTCGAGGAGCAGGACCGCACGCTGTGGGATCGGGCGCAGATCACTGAGGGTTTGAAACTCGTGGAAGAGGCGTTGCAGTTGCCCGGCCGCGCGGAATCCTATGCGGTGCAGGCGGCGATTGCCGCATTGCATGCCCGCGCGCCTAACTTTCACGACACCGACTGGAAACAGATCGCGGGTCTCTATGAAGTCCTGCTGCGGATCAGCCCATCGCCGGTGATCGAACTCAACCACGCGGCGGCGGTTTCGATGGTCGATGGACCGGCCCGCGCGCTCGACTTGATCGATGCCTTGCAGGCGCGCGGTGGTCTCGACGGCTACGAATTGCTGCCGGCGGTGCGCGCGGATCTCTTGCGACGGCTCGGCCGGCATCAGGCGGCGCGCGAGGCTTATCTTGCCGCAACTGCCGCGACTCAACTTGAGCCGTTGCGCCGGCTCTATGCGCGAAGGCTGGCGGAACTTGACGTTGAAAGCTAACCCGCCGCGACCGCCGTCGTCTCGGCCGGCAAACTCGCGAGCAGCGATTGCAGCGTCGCCAGCGTCGAATGATCAGCCACGCCGTCGACTTTGGCAGGACGGAAATGACGCTGAAAGGCGGTGACGACTTCCATGGTGGCGGTATCGTATTTGCCGGTCACGGGAACGCCGTAGCCATACCGGGCCAGCGCCTGTTGCAGGCCGCGAACGGCGTCGCTGACGGTGCCGAGCTTAATCCCCTCGCTGCGCACGATCGGCGCAGGTTGAACCCAATGGCCAACGCCGGAATTCGCCATCGAATGCCAGGGAAATTTTTCGCCGGGATCCTTCTTGCGCGAGGGTGCAACATCGGAATGCGCCAGCACGCGGTGCGACGGCACGTTGCGGCGGAGCACGATGCCGCGGCACAGCGCGATCACGGCCGCGACCTGGCGCAACGGATATTCCGGATAGCCCCAATCGTGCCCGCGATTGACGATCTCGATGCCGATCGAACAGGAATTGATGTCTTCTTCGCCGGCCCAGGACGCAACGCCGGCATGCCAGGCGCGTTTGGCCTCCGGCACGCATTGGACGATGCGGCCGTCTTCGAGGACGATGTAATGCGCTGACACGTCGGTGCCCGCGGTGCAGAGCTGGGCGATCGCGCCTTGCGCGTCGGGCATCCCCGTGTAGTGCAGCAGGATCATGTCGGGCGCGCGGCCCTTGTTCCGCTCGCCGAAATTCGCCGAGGGGATGACGTCGGATGCGATCGAGGTGTCTGGCGTGAAGATCTTCATATTCGCAATCGGTCTGGGCAGCGGGGTGGCGCGCCGCCTCGAATCAGGACCAGCAGATGCGAACGAACCAATCGACATATCAATACTCAAACCGGGCAGCACAACGGCAACGGCAAATTTTCGAAATGTATTCAGTCACTATTCTCTCGTGACGCCCCCGGGCGCAATTAAATAGCCGGTTTGCGGCCAGCATTTTGACCGAGTGTGTGCGGAACGCCTCACTTTGCGGCATGGCCGGTGGATAACTCCGCCGGCGCTCCCGTGCTGAGGCGGATGATTAATCCGACCGCCGAACGTCAACGCTTTCTTAACGCTACCTGTCGTTACTAACTGGTGAAGAGCTGCGCCCGGTTTCGAACCGGCTGGCACCACCGGCTTTAGGTTTATGCATAGGAGGTGCGCTTCGGGGTCGGATCGGGAACCTCCGGCGGCGGAGGGTGCGCGGGAAGCATAGGTTTGACGTGTCCTTTCGAATCCCAGCTTCGCAAGCGAGGACGCCATGCGGGGTGCGAACCTGGCGCTGCGAGGCACGAATCCTGCCGGCCGGCAGGCGGGCACGCCCGGGGCGGCTGGCAAAGAGTTCATTGTTGAGGCGCCATGGACCTCTTCGCGTCCAAGTTCCGCATCGT
>DATHPL010000415.1:0-2826 GCA_035483915.1 Bradyrhizobium sp. | reverse complement strand
GCAATGGGCTGACATGATGGCGCGGCATTACGCAAACGATGCCGAAGCGGGCCAGGCGCTGAAGGCCGACCCGAAGGTGCTCGCGAAGCTTCGATCGCGCACACCAGTTCCAAAATCGGCATTGCTCAAGATGCTGCACCGTCTTGCCGAACGGCATGATCTCGGAGCGGCAATAGGCGATCTGGTTGTCGATACCAGGTCGCGCTGATCGCCGGGGGGCAGTTCTCGTTGGCGGCAAGCCACGTCTTTACGCGTTCTTTACGGAGAGGGTCGCCGGAGCCTCTCGATTTTTTATCCGTGGCGGACGGATAACCTACCGAGTTCGACCGCGTGTCGCTTTGGTGTTCGATGATTTGCCTATTCCACGGCGATTACGGTCCGCCGGATCCAGCTTTTGCCGTTTCCGCAGCAAGTGCTGCTGTCCACGGCTGGGCCGGCGACGCGAGTTTGCTGAAAGACGCCCGCAATATCGGGGAGGCGGAGGCAATTCAGCGCTATGTCGTGAAGGGCGAGCCGGTTTCGTGGTGTCATCAAGGGTATTCGTGGGTGGATCAGGACGCCATCGGCTGGTTCTACCTCTCTGCCATGGTGCTTGTCGTGTTGCCCTATCTGATCATCAAGATCAAAACCCTGAGGCGCGGCCTCGGTGACAGAGATGCGTCGAGGCGCTCGGCGGAAGCGGCCTCTGGGCTGCGATCCTGACGCGGATTGCGCAGCTTCTTTTTTAAGGGAGTACCCGTTGCGTCCGCTTCGCCTCGTCCCCGACGACACCAGAATCCAGTTCATGCGTGGCCGCTTCGCCGGGGTCATCGTCTCGGCGGTGCTGAGCACGCTTTCGATCATTCTATTTTTCTATCCTGGCCTCAATCTCGGGGTCGATTTTCGCGGCGGCATCCTGGTTGAGCTGCGCGGGGCGCAAGTCTTGCAGCCCGATGCGATCCGCGCCGCCTTCGCGCCGCTCGGCTTTGGCGACCTCAGAGTGCAGGAGTTCGGTTCGCCGCAAGATGTTCTGGTGCGCTTTGAAAACAAGACGCAAATCCAGGACGCCCAGGACAAAATCGCCGGCCAGGTGGCCAAGGCGCTGCCGGGTGTCGAGATTCGTCGGGTCGAAGTCGTCGGCGCCACGGTCAGCGCCGAGTTGTTTCGCAACGGCTTGCTCGCAACCGGGCTCGCCCTGGTCGCGGTGCTGATCTACATCTGGTTTCGCTTCGAGTGGCAGTTTGGGGTCGGCGTCGTCACTACTCTGATCCTCGATGTCACCAAGACCATCGGTTTTTTTGGGGTCACCCAGTTTCAGTTCGATCTTACCTCGGTCGCGGCCTTGTTGACGCTGATCGGCTATTCGGTCACCGACAAGGTCGTCGTCTACGACCGCATCCGGGAAAATCTCGGCAAACACCGGACGATGCCGCTGCGGCAGCTGATCGACCTCAGCATCAACCAGACCCTCGGCCGTACGGTCGTGACGTCACTCACCGTGTTCCTGTCGATTTTGCCGCTTGCGGTGATCGGCGGCGAGGTCATGCGCGGCTTTGCGCTGGCGATCCTGTTCGGGATCGTCGTCGGCACGTCCTCGTCGATCTTTATCGCGTCGCCGATTTTGCTGTTTCTGGGGGAGAAGCGGCTGCGGCCCGGGCTCGCCCGGGCGGCGCCCTCCACGCGCTCAGTTGCCGCCCGCTAGTGCTTTCTCGAACCCTGGTGGCCAGAAGTCTCTGATTTCGGGAGCCGGACGTGACCTAGCCGCGTTTCAGTAGTGATGGCAAACATGTCTTCGAAATCGCAATTGGACCTGCTGGGTGCTGTTGACCCGGTATCGCGAGCACGCATGCGAATCTTCAGCTTCAAGCTCCTTGTGTTATTTCCCATCGCCGCATTGTTGGCGGTGCGATATCGCCAACCCTTGTTTGAGACGATATCTTCGTTCGCCTTGTGGTACGGCTTCTTCGCGGGCGTAGTGGCCTTATTCCGTTGGGAGCAGTTTGCCGGGCCCTCGTTGAACGGCTGGGACGAGGTGCTGGCCTTTTTCGCCCTCAAATACCTGGCGCAATTCCTAACGGGCGTCATGGGATAAGAACCCTCACCTAACGGTTTCCTGCCGACATCGGTCGACATTTCTCGCTTACAGCAGCGACCTTCAGCCTTCACCGACGCAGCCCGCTATCATAATCCCAGCAGTACTGTCCAATTCGCGTGATAGGTCTTCGCGACGATCCGGCTGCCCTCGGCAGAGGTTGATCGTTCTCACGCTTGGCACCGACCGTGTCAGGCGAAGAGCAGTAGTGGTCCCCTTGCCGCGGAGCGTGTCGAGGCCTTGTCGCCTTTCGGAGTGTAAAGTTCGCACAGACCTTTCCGGTTTCGGTGTCCCAACGGATTCGCGCATCGTAAGATGCGATACGCCCACCCGATCAGCGCATCCGCCTCCCGCGAATCACGCCGCCGATGGTCGACACCGCTTTCGTTTTGCTGGTCATCGCCGTGCTGCTGGTCGTCGTCGGCCTGTGCCAGCCGCTCGCCGCCTATCTGAAACTGCCGCCTCCGGTACTTCTCGGCGTCGTCGGTGTGGCGATGGGCGGCTTCCCGGTGTTGTTGTCCAAGCTCGGCTGGTCCGGGGGCACCGATGTCTTCGCCGGCGCCTTTGCTGCGTTGCCGGTCAGCTCCGCCACCTTCATCTACGTGTTTCTGCCACTGTTGGTCTTCGAGGCAGGCATCGCGACCGATGTGCGCCGGGTGATCGAGGACGCCGCACCGATTCTGCTGCTTGCGATCGTCGCGACCCTGGTCACGACCGCGGTGATCGGCCTGGCGTTGTGGCCGCTCGCCGGCGTT
>DATHPL010000414.1:0-15665 GCA_035483915.1 Bradyrhizobium sp. | reverse complement strand
ACCTGCCAGCATTCGTTGCTGGCAGGTGGGAGGACGGCCGGACCATTCCGGACAGTGAGTTAGCCGCGTTGCTTCGTCCACATGCGGGCAGGTACGAATTCGAACTACTTTGCTTCAGTCCTCGTCCTCAGACTGCGCACGACGCCGCTCTATGACATCACTCGTGTCGTGGAGTACAAGGGTCGCGAGTGCCCCCATGCGCTTCCTCTGTTCGGGACTAAGCGTTTTGTAGAGTGGCTGCCACGCCTCGGCGAGTTTATCCAGATCGGCTGATCGTTGCGCCAATGCTTCCGAGCGTCGTTGCAGGAACGCGATGGGGTCACGATTGCGCATGTTTTCGACGGAGTTTTGCTCGACCCGCTTACCCACTGTTTCTTGGACTTTCGCAAGACGGGCCTTCCGATCATCTGTCCCTTGACGAATAGCGCTCTCTACAGCCGGCCAGTATTTTTCCTGCTCAGGTGTCAGCTGCAACGCGGCCTTTACCAGATCAATCCGCATGTCCGTCAGCGTATTCCGGTCTGCTGCATTTAGCCGTTCCGGTGTCGCAGGAGAGGAGGTTTGCGAGGTTTGCGCGTTGGCAATCGAGGATGCGGTAAGGAAGAGTGCAGTTGTTCCAACTACGACTATTTTCATCATCGCGATCTCCTAGGTTAAGTTGGCGCCCCCCAGGCGACGCGGAAAGTTGGTCATGCACGGCGAGGCCGCGTTGATCCAAATCAAGGAACCGGAGAAGTTTTTTTGAGGCGCAAGCCAGACCTACAACCATGCCCGCTTTTTCGCCGCTGGCTAGCGTGCGCAGTGATGAGCCCGCTAATGGTTTGCCTCGCTGTCAATAGTAATGGCGGCGCACAGCGCGCCTCGACGACCGCCGCGCTACTCCTGCCACGCTTCCAGGCGTCGCCGGACGGCCTACAACCGCTTCGGCTTGCGAGATGACCGTGCCGGACTGCCAAACGGCCGGCGAGACGTCTACGGCAAAGCCTACGAAGAAGGCGAAGGCGACCGCCGTAGCACGGATTAGTAGGAAACCGCTTCTAGTCATGTGAATCTCCCTCTACGGTTAGTCCCCCAAAAGCATTCTGTTCGCGTTCAGGACCCGAAGGTTGATCTATATCAACCGTGGGAGCCGAGCTTGCGACGGCGTCGATAACAATCCGTGAAAGCCCAGTGGAAACGGGGTCGCCACCTGGTGCCGCAGAGTTTCGCTTTGGGTCATTCGCGTCGTTTTCGCTATGTCGGCGGTTAGTCGGCTTTTCCTCCAGCAACCGACTTTGTCAGCTAGACCGATCACGTCGCAAAAGTGCCAACAGCGGAAGTGCGAGCTTAGATCGTCGCCCGGTTGTCACACGATGCTTGTCAGACGGGCGCCCCGGGCTTGGGGCGCTCATTCACCGCGCATTCTACTTGCCGGTGTGCGACTGTATGGCTTTCTCGATCTGCTCCTTGACGGCTTCGAGGTTGAAGCTTGCGCCCTTTTGCATCGGTGGAAATTCGATCGCGGTTTGGGCGAGCTTGCCAACCTCCTGCTGCACGAACTGGAACCGCCAGAACTCGAAGGCAAACCAGTTGTAGAAGGCCAACGAACCCTTGTCGCCGTTGGGCAAGTTCGTGCGTTCGAAGGGATCGAGGCGGAGATTGGTAAGGATCGGCCAGTCAACCTTGACCGTCCCGCCTAACCAGCCGCCCGGCTGATCGGTGAAGCGGTACTTGAAGTCGTCGATGCGCACCGCGCTCAACGTGCCTTCAGTGAAATAGAAAATCTGGTGGCGAGCCGACGGACCTTTTCCGGTAATCAGGTCCATCTGATTGTAGCCATCAAGGTAGACCTTGTAGCTCATGTCGCCGAGCTGTTTTCCCTTCTTCAACTCTTCGGCGATGTTCGGATTGCCCGCGGCGGCCACCAAGGTCGGGAACCAGTCGAGCCCGGACACAATGCCGTTTTCGACCTTTCCCGCCGGCACCTTGCCCGGCCAGCGGATCATGCAGGGCACCCGGAAGCCGCCTTCCAGCGCCGTGCCCTTGCCGCCGGCAAACGGCGTCTGGCCGCCGTCGGGCCAGGTGAAGTTTTCCGCACCGTTGTCGGTTGTAAACGCGACGATCGTGTTGTCGTCAAAGCCCTCGTCCTTGAGCTTCTTCATGACGGAGCCGACGATGTCGTCCAATTGGGCCATGCCGCCCTCGGAAACCGACCAGCCGTTCTCGGAGTTGCGCATGTTCTCGTATTTCTCCGAGAGGTGGGTGACGACGTGCATGCGCGTTGGGTTGAGCCAGACGAAGAACGGCTTGTTTTCCCGCTTCGCCTTGTCGATGAAGGCGAATGTGGTTTGCAGAATCTCGTCGTCCACCGTCTCCATCCGCTTCGGATAAAGCGGCCCGGCGTCCTCGATCCGCTGCTTGCCGATCTTGCCCCAGCGCGGTTGCACCGATGTGTCATCGCGATCGGTCGCCCACGAATGGACCATGTTGCGGGGACCGACGGTGTCCTTGAGTGCCTGCGGGTAATTGCGGTGAGCCGGATCCTCCATCGCGTCGAGGTGATAGAGATAGCCGAAGAACTCGTCGAAGCCGTGCACGGTCGGCAGGAACTGGTTGAGGTCGCCGAGGTGGTTCTTGCCGAACTGGCCCGTGGCGTATCCCATGGATTTCAGAACTGTCGCGATGGTCGGCGCCTGCGCCGGCATGCCGATCGGGGAGCCTGCCTGGCCGACGGTGGTTAAGCCGGTGCGGATCGGCAACTCGCCGGTGATGAAGTTGGCGCGGCCGGCCGTGCAACTCGCTTCCGCGTAGTAGTCGGTGAAGCGCATTCCCTCCGCGGCGAGCTTGTCGAGGTTTGGCGTCCGGCTCGCCATGATGCCCTGGTGGTAGGCGCCAACGTTGTACCAGCCGATGTCATCGCCCATGATGAAGACGATGTTCGGCCGCTGACCGGCGGGTGCCGGCCCGGCTGGTTGCTGCTGCGCCTGCGCCGGGCTCGTCAGCCCAAAGGACGAAAGCGCTGAGGCCGCGACAAGCGAGGTGCCGCTCAACAACAGATCGCGGCGTTTCAATTCGGCGTATCCCGGCTCGGTGCTGGTCTCAGGGTTTCTCGAAACCTTATCGTTGCTCATGACGCGATCCTCGTCCGTGTGATGCGCCCCAAGCCAACACAGAGCGGCACAACTTCCGGGTTGATCTAGATCAAGGGATGTCCGTTGAGGGTCATTTCCAGACGCCGGCTTGCATGGACCAGATGCCGGCTTCAGCTTCGATAGCGGACATCATTACCTAGACCGGGGCATGAGCCGCCACGCTTTTTCAGTTTAAAAGAGGCCGCGCAAGAGCAAGCTCATTGGCGATTTTCCACGGCTGAGGCAATAGCTCCGCCGACGCCGATGCTCATTTCCGCAATGGGGCAAACAAGTTTTAAGGAAGACCGTATTATTTCTGCAACGGGTCACGAGCGTCGGGTTTAACGATCCTCGGCAACGTCTGGTCTACACCTGCAAACCGACGTGTGAGCGAGCGTTGAATTGCGTCGCTCTGGGCCACAAGCAGACATCAGTTCGATTTTGACGGTGAGGACTCTAGGACGTTGTAGGCCTGTCGCGTAAAACTCGACTGACCATGTCGGCCTTGTCCGAACGCGCGCTCTGGCGCGACCGGTTGACACCTGACGGTCCTAGTGCCCGCCGCCCGCAGCCGCTCCGCCTTTCGGCTTGCCCGTGAGCAGGATCGCGATGCCGGAAATCACCAGCACCACGCCGACCACCGCAAAGGCGTCGCTGAAACCCATCACCAGCGCCTGCCGCTTGACGATACTGCCGAGCGAGATGATCGCCTGCTGATGCGCCGTCGCCGGATCGCTCACGCCGTGCGCCAGGAAGAAGTTGGTCATCTGCTCGATCCGGGCGCGGACTTCCTCGCGGCCCAGATGGACTGACTGGCCAATGATGTTGGAGTGGAACTGCTCGCGCTTGGTGACGATGGTGGAGAGCAGCGCGGTACCGATGGCGCCGCCGAGGTTACGCATCATGTTGGAGATGCCGGAAGCTGCGGCCGCATCCTGCGGCGCCACGCTGCCAAGTGAGATCGCGCTGAGAGGCGCGAGCGTCAGCGCCTGGCCGATCGCGCGGATGATGTTGGGCACGAACAGCTGGTCGCCGGAATAGTCGAGCGACATCTCGATATTCATGAAGGCGCTCAGCGCAAACAGAGCAAGGCCTGCAAACGCGATGTAACGGATGTCGAATCGCTGCATCAGCTTCGGCACCAGCGGGATCAGCAGAAGTTGCGGCAGGCCGGTCCAGGCCAGCACGGTGCCGATCTGCTCGGCGTTGTAACCCTGCACCTGACCGAGATAGGCCGGCAGCAGATAGACTGTTCCGAACAGCGCAAAGCCAAGGAAAATGGCGGAGATCGTGCCCAGGCCGAAGCTGCGCTGGGTTAACAGCCGCAGGCGGAGCAGCGGCTTCTCTACGATCAATTCATTGGCGATGAATAACGCAAGACTAACCGCGGCGACAACGGCGAGTTTCACGATGAAGGGTGAGCCGAACCAGTCGTCCTTGTTGCCTTCCTCGAGCACGGCTTGCAACGAGGCCAGCCCAACCGCCATGGTAACGATGCCGAACCAATCGCCTTCGGCGAGAAGGCTCAACTGCATCGGCTGGCGTTCCAGCGTGAAATAGAGCGTCGTCACCATGACGATGGTCGGGATCACGTTGACGAAGAAGATGGTCTGCCAGCCGTAATTCTCGGTGAGGTAGCCGCCAATGGTCGGGCCGATCGCCGGCGCAAAGGTCACGGCGAGGGCGAACATCGCCAGCCCAATCGACTGCTGGGGTTTCGGCAGTTTTGTGAAGACCAGCGTGAAGGCCATCGGAATCAGCACGCCGCCGAAAAAGCCCTGGAAGCCGCGCATCGCGATCATCGAGGGCAGATCATGGGTAAACGCACAGGCCACGGAGAAGATGGCAAACAGCGTCGCAAAGGACAGGATCACGTTGCGGTAGGAAAACATCCGGCTGAGATAGTCGGTCAGCGGGATCACCACGATCTCGCCGATCAGGTAAGACGTCGAGATCCAGGAACCATTGTCGACGCCGGTTCCGATGCCGCCCTCGATATTGAGCAGCGAAGCGTTGGTGATCTGGATGTTCAGGATGGCCATGAAGGCGCCGATCATGGCGGCCGTCACGGAAATCCAGACCGTGGCGCTGGCGCGGTCGGCAGCGGCCGGCGTCATAGCCACGGCGACGTTGCGGCGAGGGGTGGGTCGGGGAGAGGTCGAGAGTGCAAGGTCTGACATGACATCACCTTTGTTCGTCTCTCTGAGGTCACTTCTGCGAAGCGAGCAGCGCGATGCTGGAATGCGTGCCGAGAGGCGGCACACTCACCGACACCGGCTCGTGCTTCTGCGTCTGAATGGTCGGGATCACCGACATGCCCGGGCGAAGCTCGACGCTCGAGGAGTCCAGCATGATCTTGACCGGAATGCGCTGCACCACCTTGGTGAAGTTGCCGGTGGCGTTGTCCGGCGGCAGTAGCGCAAACTCCTGGCCGCTGGCGGGCGCGAGGCTGTCGACATGGCCGTGCACGGGCCTGCCCGGGAACATGTCGACGTCGATGTCGACAGGCTGGCCGGCCTGTACGTTCGTGAGCTGCGTCTCCTTGAAGTTCGCGATCACATAGGCGCCGCTGGCGGGCACCACGGACATCAATTGCGTCCCGGCCTGCACATACTGGCCGGCGCGCAAGGTGCGGTTTCCAACCACGCCGTCGATCGGCGCGATGATCGTGGCATAAGACAGGTTGAGTTCAGCCTGGTGCTGCAAGGCATTGGCCCGCGCGGCAGCCGCGACGGATTGCGCGATCTCGGCCTTGAGCAATTCAACTTGCTTTAAGGCTGAGGCGAGATTCGCCTTGTCGCGTTCGATCGCGGCGAGTGCGCCGGCATTGCGCGACTGGGCGGACTGCGCGTTCTGCACGCTGCCGTAGCCGGTGGCGGCCAGGTCCGTATAGCGCTTGTTTTCCTGGGTGGCGAAGGTGGCGTTCGCCGTATCGACGTCCAGCGTCGCCTTGGCCGCGTTGATAATGGCCTGCTGCACGTCGAGCTGAGCCCGCTTGCTGGCGATCGCGGCTTCGGCCGCGGCGACGTCGGCCTTGGCTTGGTCGAGCGCCACCTTGTAATCGCGGTCGTCGATCCGCGCCAGCACCTGGCCAGCGCTCACGCGCTCGTTGTCGCCGACCAGCACTTCATGGAGATAGCCCGACACTTTTGGCGCGATGGTGGTGTTGTCGGCCTTCACATACGCATCGTCGGTGGAGACCAGGAAACGGCCAACCGTCCAGTAGTCCCAGCCGTACCAGGATGCGCCGGCCAGCACCGCGATAGCCGCGCCGGCCATCAAAAGCCGGCGAAATCCGCCATTCTTGGCGGCTTTTGTCTCGGGTTCAGCGATTTCCGCTGCTGGAGACGGCGAGGGAATCAGTTTTTGAGCAGTATCGGCTGGAAGGGCCTTTTCGGCCTCGAAATCGGTGGAATGGCGGGTCATGGCGGTCCTCTTTTGGCTTAACCCCTTGCCGTAAAAGCGGAATTTAGTTTCGCCTGCGGTAAGAAGAATTAGGAAACTTGACATTTTCCAAAATACCCCGCATATTGGGATTGTCAATAGGATGATAGTCATCATTCAAATGCATGGCTCGCGATGACCAAGACGACCACCGACGTTGAGCAGGAAGATCCGTGCGCGGAAGTGCGGCGCGGCCGCGGACGGCCACAGGCGCGATGCGATGAGGAAACGCGCGCCGTTATCTTCGACGCTGCGCGGCACGAATTTGCCGCGAGCGGTTATGCCGCAACCAGTATAGAGAGTGTGGCGCGCCGGGCCGGCGTTTCCACCAAGACCTTATACCGCCTGATCCCCAACAAGGCGGCGCTGTTCGAAGCCATGATCACCAACCGTATCGATACCTTTGCGTCGGTGGTCCGCGTGCGGGCGTGCGACGGCAGCAACATCAAGGGCGCTCTGCGCGAAGCGCTTGTGATATGGGGCGAACTCATCCTGGATGGCGAGGTGATCGCGCTGCAGCGCCTGATCCTGGCCGACGGCGAAAAATTTCCCGAGATTGCCGAGACCTTCTATCACAAGGCGATCCGGCGGACCGAACACACGCTTGCCAACTGGTTACAGACGCAGAGCAAGCGCGGCCTGATCAAGGTCGACGATGCGGAAACCGCCGCCGGAATGTTGCTCGGCATGCTGGTGTTCCAGCCGCAGCGCGCGGTGCTGTTCGGTCATGCACCGCCGCCGGATCGCGCAGAACTAGAACGACGCGCGGAAGCGGTTGCCGAATTATTCCTGCGCGGCTGTGCCCGTTAAGGCAACGCCGCGATCAGATCGCGACACCGGCCGCAGATAGTTGCTGGCGTTTCGACGGGCTCAAATCCTTCTGCCATTGCTCTTCGGCTCCCGGTGCGGGCAACACGCGTCCGAACTCGACCATCTGCTCCGGCGGGATGTCCTGGACGTAAACCCAGATGTCCTCAGCACCGACGCCGGAAATTTCCCGAATCTTTAATGTGATTTGCCGGATCAACCCTGTTTTTGCGGCAGCGCTTCGGCCGGCCCGTATCAGGCCGTGAACATAGATATGCGGCGTAGAGTTGAGCTTGCCGCCGATATAGTGCTTTCCCTCCGGCAGCCTGACAAACAACACTTGGGCGAAGAAGCCCGGCGCCCCCGTATTTTGGTGGTGCGCGTCGGTGATGGCCGCCGCAATCTCACTTTCTTGAACCGCGTTTGGTGCGACGTTCGCTGTCGTAACGGTGTAAGTAGGCATCGCTTCCTCCTTTGTTTCCGTCTTCTTCCTTGTCTTTCGTTGCCTGGCGGCCCGAGCTGGTCGAAGCGGAGACCGGCGGCGTGTCGGCCGCGTTGACGAGCCGCCAGGTCAATAGGGTAGACACCAGCATGAACAAAGCGGCTGCGAGAAACAGCCACTGATACCCGCTGGCGAACGCGGTTTCGGCGATGGCGCGAACGGCCGCGGCGTCGTGGCCTGGCAGTGTCGCTCCGGCCAACTGACCGGCGGTGATGTCTTGCACCAGCCGCAGCGAGTCTGAGAAGCCAACCTCGGGCAGGGCGCGTCTGACCGCGTCGGTAACTCCGCCGTAGAGCACGGCACCTAGCGCTGCGATACCAATCACCAGACCGGAGAAGCGTACGGTGCCCGAGACGCCGGACGCCATTCCGGAGCGCTCTTTTGGGATGACGGTCATCCCGACCTTGGTCGTCTCGCCGTTAAGGAGGCCCGCGCCGATCCCCGTCAGCAACATGCCGCCGATCATCGGAACGTAAGCGAGTTCACGCACGACGCCTGCAAACCAGAACAGGCCGAGACAGACAAGGAACAGGCCAAGGGTCAACAGCACACGTCCGGACCAGCGATAGGCGAGATAGCTCGCCACAAGGCGCGGCACGATGAAGAGCGGTATCACCATCGGCAACATCATCAGGCCTGCGATCGCGGAGGGATGACCCAGTCCATTCTGCAAGAAAATCGGAATGAAGGTGAGCATGGTCAAAAGGCCGGCCGAGAAGGAAAGCTGCGCGAGGTTGGCGCCGAGATAGGTGGATTTGCGGAAGTAGGAGAGGTCCAGCATCGGCCGCGTCTGTTGGCGCTCGACGATGATGAACAGCCCGAAGAGAACCGCCGCGCTCGCCAGTTCGGCGATGATCCAGCGATCGCCCCAGCCGCGATGGTTGCCTTCAATCAAGGCGAGCGTCGTCAGGAACAGCGCGCCGGCGAAGCAGGCGACGCCGGGCAGATCGAGCCGCACCGCGCCGGGATCTCTAGAGGATTCGATCACCTTCACGATCAAGGCGATCAAGGCAATGCCGATCGGGAGATTGACGTAGAATGCCCACTCCCAGCCAAAACCTTGTGTGATCAGTCCGCCGACGACCGGACCGCTTGCGATACCGATCCCGACCACCGAGCCCCAAAAAGCGAAAGCGCGCGCGCGGGCTTCGCCCTGAAAAGCATGCGAGAGCGTAGCCAGCGCGGAGGAGAGCTGCATCGCGGCGCCCGCGCCCTGGAGCGCCCGTGCCGCGATCAGCACGGTCAGATTCGGCGCCGCACCGCACACGAAGGACGCGAAGGTGAATACCGACAATCCGGTGATCAGCAACCGTTTGCGGCCAAAGCGGTCGGCCAGCGCGCCGGCCGGCATCAATAGCGAGGCAAAGCTCAGCATGTAGGCGGTGATCACCCATTCGATGCCGGCGAAGCTGGCGTTCAGCGAATGGGCGATCGCGGGCAGAGAGACCGAGACGATGTTGGCATCGAGTTGAAGCATGAAGGAGGGCGCCGAGGTGCAGATCAGCACCAACAGCGCCTGACGTTTTGCCGAAGCTGCAACCTCGGCCGGATCGACTGCGACGTGCATGCGACGTTCCAGATCACGTCGCGTATTGCGCGATGCCGTTGCCGAATGACCAGTTCTCTTTCTTTACTTCAATGAGGTCGATGAGGACGTCCTCGGTCCGCAACCCGATGGCGGCCTTCAGTCCGTCGGCGATGGTTTTGAATAGCGCCTTCTTCTGCTCGACCGTGCGGCCTTCGTTCCAGGTGATCTGGATCATCACCAGGTCGTCGGTGCGATGGATGCCGAGATAATCGGCGTCGTACAGAAAGTTATCGGCGTCGTGCTCGTTGACGACCTGAAAGCGGTCCTTCGGCGGCACGCCGACGCCGACCATCGCCTCATAGATGACGCGGCCGATTTCCCGGCGATAGGCGGCGTCCTTGCCTTTGCGAATATCAATGCGAGCGAACGGCATGGTTCATTCTCCTCCAGTTATCAGCATATGCTTGCAATTACCGAAAATATCTGCATATACTGATATTGAAAGTCAAGGGGTCGATTGGAGAAGAACGATGGCAGCAAGGAAAGAGGCTGCGGCCGCGATCAACGGCAGCCGTTGTAACTGCACCGCTTTGCGCAAGGCGACGCGCCGGATCTCGCAGCTTTATGACACGGCGCTGGCGCCAAGCGGCCTCAAGACCACGCAGCGCGCGATCCTCGCGCAACTCGGCCGCTCGGAACCGGCCAGCGTTGGCCAATTGGCCGAGGCACTGGTGATGGACGCCGGCGCGCTGGCGCATACGCTCAAGCCGCTGGAGCGCGACCGTCTGATCGCCGTCACGGTTGATCCGGACGACAGGCGAAGCCGGATGATCACGTTGACACGACAAGGCCGCGCCAAGCTCGCCGAGAGCGATGCGCTCTGGGCAAAGGCCCAGACCGGTTTTGAGGCCGCCTTCGGACGCGTTGAATCGGAAGCGCTGCGCCAGGCGTTGCAATTGCTGGTTTCCGACCGATTCAACTCGATCTTCGCGGAGGCACTGTCGGGATAACTCCCGCGGCCGATTCGGATTCACAGGCGTCTTTCAGATTCAGAAACCCAAACACGGAAAAAGTCATGAAGCGGTCCTTTCCCAAGACGTTAGCGCTTCTTATCGCTGCGGTGATCTGCGCGGTATTCTCGAGCGGTGCATTCGCACAATCAGTCGAGCCGTTCGGAAATCAAGAGAACCCGCTCGCCGAACAGCACGAGGCATCGTTTGAAAATTATCGTTTCCGCGATGGCGAGACCCTGGCCAAGCTTCGCATTCATTATGCGACGCTTGGCCAGCCGCACCGCAATCAAGCCGGTGAAATTGACAACGCGGTTCTGGTTCTCCACTGGACCGGCTCCGACAGCCGGGTATTGCTGACACGGCCTTTCATGGAGTCGCTGTTCGACCCGGGGCGGCCGCTCGATGCGAAGCGCTATTTTCTCATCTTTGCGGATAGCGTGGGTCACGGACGTTCCAGCAAGCCGAGCGACGGCCTGCGCATGGCGTTTCCGAAATATGGCTACGGAGACATCGTCGATCTGCAGCACAGGCTCGTCACGGAAACCCTGGGAATCAAGCGACTTCACGCCATTCTCGGTATCTCGATGGGAGCTATGAACGCCTGGCAATGGGCAGAGGCCTATCCGGATGCGGTCGACGGGATTATGCCCGTCGTATCCTTCCCGACGAAGGTATCGGGACGAAACCTGATCTGGCGGCATCTCGCGATCGACTACATTCGCAGCGACCCGGACTGGCAAGATGGCAATTATCAAAAGCCTTTCCGTGGCTGGATTCAGTCGTATCAGCTGTTGCGGATGATGATCGATGGCGTGCCGCATCTTCAGGCGAACGCGCCGGATGGCGCCGCGGCGGACCGGTTCATTGCGGAGGCGGCCAAGCAATCGTCCGGAGCGGATGCCAACGATCTGCTCTATTCGCTCCAGGCATCTGCCGATTACGACCCGGAAGCGGCATTGGGCACGATACGCACCAGGGTTTTTGCGCTGAACTTCGGCGATGATGAATTCAATCCCGATCAGTTGCAGATTCTCGAGCATCTGATCACGCGGGTGCCTCACGGAACCTACAAGGTGCAGCCAGGCTCCGAAAAATCGTTCGGCCATCTGACCATGGCGCACCCGGAACTCTGGGCCCAACACGTGGCGACCTTTATGGATCAACTGGGAGACAGCCAGCCGCAAGTGACGCGGTGAAGGTCGCTAAAGACTCATCGCCGTCCGCCCCGGTGACGACGGTGCGGCAAAATCTGCAGGGTGCAGAAGACGCCCGGGAAGTTCTGACCGGTTGTCGCCGGTTGGTATCGAGAAATATCCTGACAAATCAAGGATGGATTTCGTCTCCGCTTTGGCATGCAACTTGCTGCCTCTGAAGACATTTTCCGTTTGCAGATGACAGGGTGAAATGTGACGAGTGTCAGCTACGTTGTACCGCCGACCTATACTTCGCCGAAAAATCCGAACGACCACAACATGCTCACCACGGGCGCCTACGGCAACGCATTCGAGTTGGCGCTCGACACCGCAACGAACAGCAACGGCACCACGACCGAAACGCTGAGCTACCAGAGCTATAACGGTCAGACGAACGGGACATTCTCGGCCGTCTCGGATTCGGGAACCGGGAGTGATCTCGCCAGCGCCTACCAGTCGTTGCTTTCGACGATGCAGGCGAACGGCGAGATGAACGGCAGCACATCCTCGCAGCTTGGTAGCGCGTTCAGCCAGCTGGAAGCCAAATCCCAACAAGGCTCTGCCGACGCGACTGTCTCCGGCGGAGAGATGCTGGTCCAAGCCGGCGGTCCCATCAATTTCAACGGGATCTCGGCCTATCAGAACTCGGTCGTCGATTCCGTCATCAAGAATTTGACGTCGACGCTCGATTCTGTTGCTTGACGCGCCTCCGATAGCCGGACGGCTGAACTTTACCGCGGGCAGCGCGCTCTTTCCGGTTTCCTTGGTGGGAAACCCGGCGCTGGATGGCAATCAGGCGTAACGTCTTCAGCCTTCCTTTACGGAGCGGGTGTATCTGAAATTTATTAAGGTATTTCAGTGCCTTTCGGTCCGGGCGCCGCGAGGCTTGATTTGTCAGATTGATCTACTTATAGTTGTGATTTGAATAATTACTCGAAATAGGTATCTTGGCGATACGGGTGTATTCCCGTTGGGAGATACTGATCGTATGTCTTCATTGAGGCTTCTCGCCGATGATTTGACTGGCGCGCTCGATACGTCGGCCGAGCTGGTCGGCAAGTTCGGCCCGCTGGAAGTATGCTGGTCGATCTCGTCGATCGCGCCGGACCAGCCGAGCTTTTCGATCGACAGCGGCACGCGAGAACGCGCCGCCGATGATGCCTTTGCCATCGTGCAAGGACTCGCGCCGCGGCTTGCCGGCGCCACCACCGCATACAAGAAGATCGATAGCCTGCTTCGCGGCCACTGGGCGGTGGAACTGGATGCGTGTTGGCAAACGGGGCTTTGGGATGCCTGCGTCCTTGCGCCGGCCTTTGCCTATCAGGGCAGGCGCACGATCGACGGTCAGCAATATGCGCGCGGTGCGGACGGAAGATGGGGCGCGGTCGGCAAGAATCTCGTCGAACAGCTCCACGATCGAAAGCTTGATGCCCGGCGAGCCCGGCCCGCGGACGGTGTTAGGCCCGGGATCAACGTCTTCGATAGCGAAACCGACAATGATCTGGATTGGGTCGTGCAGGCCGGCCAAAATTATTCCGGGCGGGTTTTGTGGTGCGGCAGCGGCGGACTTGCGAGCGCGCTCGCGCGCGGAGCCGACGTCTGGGTTTCCGATAGACTCAAGGGCCCGGTGCTTGGTGTGTTCGGGTCCGATCATCGCACGACGGCGCTGCAACTCGATGCGTGCAACGCGGTCGTCATACCGAGCGCCGATATCGAGCGCGATATCGATCGGATCCAGCGAGCCCTGGAGAAGGGCGTTGCCTTCGTCAGACTGGAAGCGCCGGATGCGCATTCGCGGAACGATGTGGCGCAGCATTTCTCGCGCCAGATTTCGCGGCTGAGCCGATTGATCGATCCGCCGGGAAGCCTCGTGGTTGCCGGTGGTGAAACCGTCAAGGCCCAGATGGTCGCAGTCGAGGCGCGGGCGCTGAGACCTCTGGGGCGGCTGGAGCCCGGCATTCCCAAATCGGTGATTGAAGGTGGAGACTGGTCGGGCGTCGAAGTGGTCTCGAAATCCGGGGCCTTTGGCGCGGCAGACGTGTGGGCGAAGCTCCTGAAACAAAACGGCTTGATCTAGTGCCGCGGATTTGACATTCGCTGGATACGCTCGCCACATTGGTGTCGCGGGACACTAGGATAAGATAAATAATGACCAACCGACATCTGGCGATCACGATGGGCGATCCGGCCGGCATCGGCCCTGAAATCATCGTCAAATCCTGCGCCAGGCTGCGCGATCGTCTGGCCAGCGGCGACCTCAAGCTTCTGATTATCGGCAGCCGACGCGCCTTCGATCAGGCCAACCGCCAGATCGCGGCTGATCTCGATGTGCCGCAGGTCACGGCCGACGCCGCCGATTGGCCGAATCTAGGTTTTTTGCAGGCCGACACCGAGAGCGACCGGATCGCGCCGGGCGTACTATCCGCAGATGGTGGACGTTTTGCCTACAAGGCGGTGGAGCAGGGGGTCCGTCTTTCGCTGTCGGGGCGGGTCGGCGGCATCGTGACCGCGCCGCTCAACAAGGAAGCGCTGAACAAGGCCGGTTTTCACTATCCCGGCCATACCGAGATGCTTGCGGAACTCACCGGCGTTCGTGGTTCGGTGATGCTGCTTGCCCACGGCAACATGCGTGTCAGCCATGTCTCGACCCATGTGGCGCTTGCGGACGTTCCATCGCGGTTGACGCCGCAGCGCTTACGCCTTGTCATCGACCTCACGAACAAGGCGCTGCTCGGTCTCGGGTTCGCACGGCCCAAAATCGCGGTGGCTGCACTCAATCCGCATGCCGGTGAGGGCGGCCTGTTCGGTCGCCAGGATATCGACGTCTCCCAGCCGACCATCGACAAGGCGGTCGCCGACGGGCTTGACGTCGTCGGCCCGGTCCCCGGCGACACCGTGTTCGTCAAGTTGCGCGCGGGCCAATACGACGCGGTGGTGGCGATGTATCACGACCAGGGTCACATCCCGGTCAAACTGCTTGGCTTCGAGGTGGATCCGAAAACGGGCAAGTGGCAGGAGCTTTCAGGCGTCAACATCACGCTCGGCCTGCCGATCATCCGCACGTCCGTCGATCATGGCACCGCCTTCGATATTGCCGGCAAGGGCATTGCCAACGAGCGCAGCATGATCGAAGCGATTGAATATGCCGAGCGCCTGGCCGGCACCGCCTGAAGGAAGCGGCTGTTCGACCGAAGTTACTGCTGCACCGGCGAATGATATTTGCTGAGGGCGGTTTCGATCAATTTGTTGTCGTAGGTCAGGCTGAAGTCGATCTTGGCGTGCTTGAGGGCGGGATCGAGCACTGCAATCGAATCCAGCACGTTCTGGGCGGCTTCCGGTGTCACCAGTCCGTCCCACTGGAACGCGGACAGGTTTCGCTCCAGCGACAACCGATAGAGCCGCTCGTCGCTCTTGTAGTAAGCGGGCGGTAGCGATTTCATGATGTCGTCGATGGATGCGGTTTTCAGCCACTGCATGGCGTGCACGACCGCGTTGGTAATCGCCTGCACCGTGTTGGGATTGGCTTTCAGGAAATCGTTCTTCACCATGAGGCAGTCGGCGAGGTAGCCGCCGCCGAAGGCTTGTTGGGTCCCTTCCGCCGTCCGGCTGTCGGTGAGGACCACCGCATCTCCTCCTTCGATGAGCGCGTTGATCGCCGGATCGAGATTCACCAGCGCATCGAGTTCGCCGCCCGTCTTCATCGCCGCCACCGCGCTCGGGCCGGTGCCGATCGAAATGTAGATCGCGTCCTTCCACGTCACGCCGGCGCGTTCCATCAGGCCGGCGACGAAGTTCTGCGTCGAAGAGCCGGGCGCCGAGATGCCGATCTTCTTTCCTTTGAGGTCGGCAACGGTCTTGATCTTGTCGGCCTCCGATTTTCGTACCACCAGCACGTTGCCGGGATAACGTCCGTAAGGCACCAGGCAGGTCATGTTGACGCCCTTGGTCTGCATGCGCAGCGTATGCTCGTAGGCGCCTTCCGCGACGTCCGCGCTGCCGCCGACGATGCTTTGCAAGGCCGCCGTTCCGGATGCGAAGGCATTGGATTCGACGCTCAAGCCTTCCTGT
>DATHPL010000413.1:0-1691 GCA_035483915.1 Bradyrhizobium sp. | reverse complement strand
ACCGGCGTGTTCATAAAACGAGGCAAGTGGCTGTCCTGTCCGTCGCTGCCGTCGGCATACGGCCGGCCACCGTTACCGCCGCCCTGAATATCGGTGAACACAAAGCGCTCCTTGGTCTCCGGATCGTAACCACCGAAGGCGCAGGTCGTGATTTGCGCATGTCCACCCGCCGGCACGCGACCGGGAACCGCCGGCGCTAACGCGCGCAACAACGCTTCGACGATCTTCTGTGAGCAATTGGTGCGCGCCGCGACGGCGCTCGGCGGCAAGGGGTCGACGACGGTGCCGGGCTTGGTCAATACCTCGATCGGCCGATAGCAGCCGGAATTAGGCGGCATCTGCGGATCGACAACGGCAATCATCACGTAATACGCCGCGGCATAAGTGTTGGCGATGGTCGAGTTGGTATTGCCTTCGGCTTGCGGGTCGCTCTCCGTAAGATCCACGACAGCTCGGTCACCATCGATCGTCAATTTCACGGCGACCCGGATCGGCCGGTCGCTGATGCCGTCATCGTCGATGAAGTCTTCGCCGAAATAGACTCCAGACGGAATGCTTTGCAGGCCCTGGCGCATGCGCCGTTCCGAGTAGTCGAGGAGATCGACGCATGCTGTCTGGACGGTGTCTCTGCCGTACTTCCTGAACAGGCGGTCGACGCGATCGACGCCGACCATGAGCGATGAAATCTGGGCGCGGATATCGCCGAGCGTCTTGTCGGGAACGCGGATCTGGTTGGCGATGATGCCGAAGATTTCGCGGTCTTCGACACCGCGCTTGACGAGCTTGACCATCGGCAACCGCAGACCTTCGAGATAGATTTCGCGAATCCCGCCCGCAACTCCGCCCGCAGCGACGCCGCCCAGATCGGTGTGATGGGTGATGTTGCCGACGAATCCCACGAGCTCGCCATCGTGAAACGCCGGCGCGATGGCGTAGAGATCCATGATGTGCTGGCAGCCGCGGTATGGATCGTTGGTGACAATGACGTCGCCGGGCTCCAGGTTTTCCGGCCGATAGGTTTTCACCAATTCACGCATGGTGATTTCAAAACCGGCGAGCAGGCTCGGCGTGTGATGCGCCTGTGCCACTGTCTGGCCCTTGGCGTCGGTTACGACGCAGGAGATGTCCTTGATCTCCGTAATGATGGTGGAGCGTCCGGTGCGCACCAGCGTGTAGCCCATCTCATCGGCGATCTGCTCCAGGGCGTAGCGGATGACTTGCATGGTGATGAGATCGGTCACGATGCCCCTCGCAGCGTGATGAACAACCCCAGATCGGGGGCGACGGTGGCGGTTCTGTCCACGGGTATCAGCGTAACCGACGTCGGCTCTTCCACAATGGCCGGTCCGTGGATCACCATGCCGGGGCGGAGACGGCCGCGATCGAATACGTTCGCCTCGCGAAATCCAATCTTATCAAAATAGACCGGCCGCCGCGCGATGCGTGCCGGGTCGGGATCTTCGGTCTGAGGCTCAAATTGCGCAAGACGGACGGCTTTGCGCATTCCAATGGCTGCTAGTCGCAGATTGACCAGCTCGATAGGCTCGCCTTCATAAAAGAAAGCATAGCGTTCACGATAAAGCCGGCCGAATGCTGCGACCAAGAGATCGACCCCTTCCTTCGATACCGGTCCGGCCTGAGGCAGTTCCACGTTGAGCTCATAGGTCTGGCCAACAACCTTTAAGTCCATG
>DATHPL010000412.1:0-6701 GCA_035483915.1 Bradyrhizobium sp. | reverse complement strand
CACTCCTCGAAATCGGACGGTCCGCGCGACCACCACTGCGCGTTCGCCTGCGA
Organism: Bradyrhizobium sp.; assembly: GCA_035483915.1. Lineage (GTDB taxonomy): Bacteria > Pseudomonadota > Alphaproteobacteria > Rhizobiales > Xanthobacteraceae > Bradyrhizobium. The sequence continues at coordinate 6,648 of DATHPL010000412.1, read as the reverse complement.
TGACGAAAGCACGGCGCAGCCGATCATGGCGGCCATCAAGACGATCTGGTTGCGCGAAGCGGTCAAGAGCTTTGTTCTGCGGTGATTGCGAGGGACCCGGTGCGCCGCAGATTGTCGCCATTATTGACCGGCTTGTCGACCCTGAAAGAGTTGGTGATCGATGTGCAAAATCAGTTGCCGAAAACGTTGCCGCTCTGTATCGAGCAGCTCTCGCCGCTGGTTTTGACCGAATAGAAATCGTACTGACGGCCGGTGATCATGCTGGTGACGCGTGTAGACTGCGCGCCACCCGTCTTTCCCGTCACGACATGCGCGCTGCATCCCTGAAAGCCCGAATCGAAGGTGACCGCGACCAACATCGCGCCGACGTTGCCGCGCGGCATGCTGGCGCTCATCGAGTTGCCGCTAAAGCTGACGGCCCTCGCCGAGCCGTCGCCCTGCACGGTGTCGCGTTGTCCCGACCTTGTTCCTCTGTTCCCTCTTGAAACCGACATGCTGACGCGGCTGAAGGCGCGGCCTTTGTCGCTGACATAGACCGATAATTGTCCGGTCCCTGTCACCGCGGTCGGAGCCGCGTCTCGGTCGGTGGTTTGCATCCGGTTTTCGGTCCAGCTGACGATCACCGACTTGCCGTAGAGCTGGGCAGGCGCGGCGAAGGCGCCTGATGTGGTGATGGCGAGCACGAGGATGGCGGCGGGGATACGGTAAGTCATTTGGTCAGGCTCCAATCATCTGCATAAAATTTCATCGGACTTGATTTTCGATCGGGTCATCCGAAACACGCGGTCGGCTATTCGCAGTAGCTTCGGCCGTTAAAGGAGAAGCACTTTCCGCCGCCACCGCCGCTCGCAGGGGCTGCACGCTGCCGTGGCGCCGGGTCTTGTGTCGCGGTGCGCGGTTTCGGCGCCGGTTCGGGGCGCTTCTCGCAGGCGCCGCTCGAATTCAGGAAGCTGCCGCTGCCGCAGCTGATCTGGACGCAACGGCCGCCATCCTCCTTCTGGCCCTTGGCGCAGATCAGCGGGCAGACGCGGTCGGTCTTGCTGCGCACCACATCCAGTGCGTCGAGGCTCGCGACTTTGACGTCGAACTGGGTGTTGGCGTTCTTGTTGAACAGTTCGAGCGCCTTGCGCGAACTATCGTCCCAGGTGCCGTCGACATTGCCGGCATTGCAGCCGACACGTTTCAAGTGAGCCTGCAACAGGCGCGTGACGTCGGCCTGATCGATTTGCGGCGATGCCGGCGGTTTGGGCGCCGTCTGGTCTGGTGTCAGGCTCGCGAGCTTGTCGGCTTCTTCTTTGGCGGTGCGTTTGGCCTGCTCGGCTTTGGCGAGTTCGACCTGGCGCTGCGCTTCGGCGATCGCCTGACGTTTGGCTTGCTCGACCTGTTGCCGGGCGGCCTCCGCCTGTTGCTGCGCAAGTTCGACCTGCCGCTTCGCCTCGTCGAGTTCTTTCTTGGCCTGCTCGGCGACCTGGCGCCGGGCCTCTTCGAGATCTTTCTTGGCTTGCTCCGACAGCTTCTGCTTGGCCTCGGCCGTCTGACGCTGGCTCTGCTCTTCCAGTTGCTTGCGTAACTCCACAGCCTTCAAGGCGGCCTGCTCTTCGGCGTCCCGTCGCGCATCGTCCGCCTTGGTGCGGGATTCCTGTGCAGCCGCGAGCTTGCTGGTCTGCGCCCGGGCCAGGTTCGCATAAAGGCCGTTCGGATGGCTGGCGAGGAAGGAATCCCAGGCTTCCTTGGTGCCGATCTGGGCGGCGAGTTCATAATCGACGCGGGCTTCGGTCTCCGGATCGACCGGCTTCGCCGCGGGCGGAACCAGCGACATGGTCTGGCCGCCAAGCGAGCCGTAGACGAACGGCTCCTGACGGTTGCCGGTGCTTTTGAGCACGTCGTCGCGCACACGGCCGAAGGCGAGGCGCAGATCAAGTCCGGGCTCGGCGATGTGCTTCACCAGCGCCATTGCGAACGGGCTGTTGGCGCCGTCGCCGTCGCTTGCCACCGCGCCCGCCTTGGCCGCAAACGCGATCAGCGTGTCCGACATCGTGGGCTCGATCTTGGCGAGGCCGCGGCCGACCGAACGGCTGGCGAGGCTTCGCTTCATCGTGTTGGCGAAGGGGTTGTCACGGCAGGCGTCGAGGATCACAAGCCGCAGCCGCTTGGTGCCCTCAAGCGCCTTGAGCACCCGGTCGAGCGAGACGGTCTCGTCCTCGATGTCGAAGTCGCTGACCAGTTTGGCGTCCGCCGGCACCAGATAATTGGTGCCGTCGACCTCGATGCCGTGCCCGGCGTAATAGACCACCGCGATATCGGCGTCGCGCGAGGTTTCGGAAAATTCGCGGATGACGCGGCGCAAGTCGACGATGCCGAGGTCGCGCTGATTGTTGATGGTATCGAAGCCGGCCTGCTTGAACAGGGCCGCCACCGCGTCGGCATCGCGCGCGGGATTGGCGAGCCGGGGCACCTGCTGATATTTGGACATGCCGATGACGAGCGCGACTCGCTTGTCAGCGAGCGCCGGATCTGTCGAAAGGCAGAGTAAAAATCCAATTAAAAAAAGGAATGCGGACCTCACCCCCGGCCCCCAAAGTTTGTTACGCTTTTTCATATCAATCGGGGCCTTAACCGGCAAGCTGCCGTGAGGGCAGAGTTTGTTGGGTCTCCGACCGTCTCAGGCCCGCCGCGCGTGACCTCCCGAAGGAGAGCTGAAATATGCATCGTTTGATCCGGATGCTGGCCTTTGCAACCTGTCTAGGTGCGGCTTTGGGGCCGGCTTGGAATTCGGCCTGGGCCGCCCCAGAATCCAAGCCCAACGCCAGGCCGGTCTGTCTCTACGAAAGCAAGACCTATAGCGAGGGGGCTTTTGTTTGCGTTCAGAAGTCGCTGATACTGACGTGCATGGCCGATGGCGATCGCGTGTCGTGGAAGCCGGTTGCCGACAAAGACATCAACGACCGCTGTACGAGGCCGACGGTGCGACATTATCCGGAGCGGATGCGACCGCCCATCCACCGGCACTTCGTACACCGGGCTTTTCCCTATGTGGAAAATCCGAAGTGTTTTGTGTTCAACGGCATGGAATATTGCGAGTAGGTGTCCGCGCTCGCCTTGCTACTTATTTTTTGCGCATGATCTCCGTGCAAACGCCTTCGCGTTTGTCGCGAGGGAAAACCGCTCCACACTTTTCCGGATCATGCGCTAGTGCGTGATGCGCCAGATCGTGCCGTTACCGTCCTCCGAGACCAGGAGCGCGCCGTCGCGCGTGACCGTGACGCCGACCGGGCGTCCCCACACATCGGAATCGCCGGCGACAAAGCCCGTCACGAAGTCCTGATATTCGCCGGTCGGAACGCCGTCCTTCATGCGGATGCGGATCACCTTATAGCCCGTGCGCTTTGCACGATTCCAGGAGCCGTGCTCGGCGGCAAAGCCGTCGCCGCGGTATTCGGAAGGAAATGCGTTGCCGTCATAGAACGTGAGCCCGAGCGAGGCTGAATGCGCCTGGATCAGGATGTCGGGAACGGTGACCTTGTCCTTCAGGTCCGGCCGCTCGCCCGCATGACGCGGATCCTCGTGGCTACCGATGTAAAACCATGGCCAGCCATAGAAGGCGCCCTCGCGCACGCGGGTGACGTAGTCCGGGACGAGGTCATCGCCAAAACCGTCACGCTCGTTGGTCGAGCAATAGGCGTCGCCCGTGGTCGGGTGAACAGCAAGCCCCACACAATTGCGGATTCCGGTGGCGAAGATCTTCGCGTCGGTCCCGTCGGGGCTGAAGGAAAGCACATCGGCGCGGCGGGCCTCATAGCCTGAACTCGCGCCGAGCGCGGGTTTCGAATCGTCGGAAGGATTGTCTTTGTTTCCTTCCGCGTCGTTGCTGGCGGAACCGACCGAGACCAGCATCCGCTTGCCGCCCTCGATGAAGACGATGTCTCTCGTCGAATGCCCGGCTGCGTGCGGCAGCTCGGTGACCACAGTCTCAGGCTTGTCAGCGGCTTTCAGGTCACCGTCCTGGTAGCGAAAGCGGACCACGCTGTCGGTATTGGCGACGTAGACCCATTGCGGATGATCGCTCGGGAAAAACGCGATTCCGAACGGCTGGCGGAGGCCGTCGGCGTAGATTTCGTTTTTGACGGGCTTTGAGCCGTCTTCCGAAAGCCGCAACACGCGAATTCGCCCCGAGCGCGTTTCCGCGACAAAAATATCACCGTTCGGCGCCGTCCTCATTTCGCGCGGTCCGCTCAAGCCCGCGGCCAACAGTTCGACCTTGAACCCGGCGGGCACCTGGGGCGTCGCCGAAGCGGGCCGCGGGACCACATGCGAGACATTGGCGGACGAGGCGGTGGCTCCCGGTTTCGGTAAATCGGAGGGACGGATCAGGCGGACGAGGCCCGGCCTGTCGGCGCGCCAGTCGCCGAACGCGGCAGTTCCGGTCAGCGATGCCGATTGGGCCAAAGCAGGAATCGAGCCGGCAACAACGCCCGCACCCGCTAGTAGCGACGCGACAAGCAACGCCGACATCGATGGTCGAACGAAGCCGAATGGCTGTGCGCTGGAAATCCTGGGCGTTGTCGTCGGGGGTCGTTTCATGTTCGGCGCCTTATTATTCGTGGATGTCGAAGTTGAAGGTACCGGCCGGGTAGCGCATCGGCGAGAGGAGGATTGTCGCGTTGACGATGATGTGTCCCGTGAACCAATTCGCGGTTGGGCCGTCATATCAGCAGCGGGTCTTGCCGGCCGCCAGCGAGAATGGAACTTTTGGATGTGCGATGTATGCGAGCAGCTCGACGAAAAGATCGAGCACTACAAGAAAGTGATGGCAGCGATGACCGACCAGCTTACCATCGACGGAATCACGGCCCTGATCGCCGAGCTGCAAGCGCGGAAAGCAGAGCTGCATCCGAAACAGAAATGAGGCGCACATCTTCGTTTCGCCGGTAAGGAGCCGCTGGCGGCCGGCTGCCTTCTCCTGTATTTTCGCTTCATCGCCCGAAGAAAAAATGAAAAACAGGGCAATTGCGGGAGGACGGTTTAACGATGTTCCTCGTGTTTTTTCGTCACGGCAGTGTGGCTGCGCTTCTGGCCGGGGTTGCCGTCTTGGGGCTGGTGTTTTTGTCCGGTTGGATCGAGCCGAGGCCCGCTTTGATGCTGCTCGGCGCGCTGTTGTTTTACCTCAGCGAATACGGCATGCACCGCTTTGCCTTTCATGCGCCGCCACTGTCGTGGCCGCCAGCCCGCAAGCTGCAACACCGCCTGCATTACGATCACCATGTGGAGCCCAGCCGGCTCGACCTGTTGTTCCTGCCAATCTGGTTTCTGGTACCCAATCTCGCCGTTGCCGCCGGGCTCATCGCGCTGGTGTTTGGCGCGGAGGCCTCCGTGTCCGCGCTGTTCGGCATGATGTTGGCGATCCTGCATTATGAATGGGTGCACTACATCGCCCACATTCCCTATCAGCCGCGAACCAGGTTCGGCCGCTGGATCAAGCAGTACCATTTGCGCCATCACTTCATCAGCGAGAAACACTGGTTCGGCGTCAGCAACCCGACGCTGGATGGTGTGTTCGGTACGTTCCGCGGGCCGGATGCTTCGGAAAAGAGCGTGACGACCCGTAAACTCTACTCCTGAAGCGCAGTCGCCACACTGGATGCGCCGCGAGGTGGCCGCAAACCTGTGCATCTTGCGCATCAAATCCAGATATGGGGAACGGCAATGGAATCGAAATTAGCCACGCCCATCCTGTTCGCTGCGCTCTTCATGCCGGTCGTAGCTTATGCAGCCAAACTGCCGCCTCTTGCGGCCATGAAGCTAGGTGAAAATCAAACCACGTACATTTTCGATCCAAACAAGGTGACAGCAGTGGCGCCTACGTACAGTTTGGCCGTGACGCTTAAACCTGTCCGGGGAAATTCGGAGGTTAATCGGGGAGCATTGACGCCACACGTTTGGGGGATTGCTGAAATCCCGCTTTCGATCAACGACTCCCCGGAGAATTTCCTGAAGGAGCTCCAGCTCGACACTAAATTTATTACCCTTCATTCACTAAGCGGCGAGCTGCATATCAGAGCGAGCAGCATAAAATACGTTATCGAACCGCCACTTCAGGCCGACCGGGAGAGAGGAGCAAAGGCGCTTGTTTCCCTCGAGCCGCGAGTAGTGGATTGGTCAGGGGTGCAAAGACCATGGCTGGTCACCGAAACGCCTGGCCAGGTAAAGGCGCTGGCCGACGAAAAGCGCATTCAAGAAGACAGCGAATGACGAATGAGAAGTCTTCGTTCAAAGACTGGCGAGCGCGCGCTCGTTCTGGTATGAAGCCGCCAGTTCCCGCCGGTGCGGCGGAAAGCTCCGGTCCCGTAGCTCAGCCGGATAGAGCGACGGTTTCCTAAACCGTAGGTCGCATGTTCGAGTCATGCCGGGATCGCCAGTTTTCGAGTCAGTTTTGATCATTTCCTCCGCCAGATCAGGGATCGATTCGCGACGGCGCGGGTCCCGGTGAGAACCCCGCATGCCTGACCGGATTGACGCCTGGACCCATATTTTTCCACAAGCCTATTTTGAGAGGCTCCAGACCATGGCGTCGGCGGCCGGGCCGCTCAAGCGCTGGCTTGAACTCAAGTCGCTCTACGATCTCGATCACCGGTTTCGCCTGATGGATGG